>RXJR01000006.1:0-182817 GCA_003963305.1 Candidatus Melainabacteria bacterium
TGCCGAGCTTCCTTTTCGTGCAAACTAGTGCATGGCACTGTTTCATTGCGCTCCTCCGAGTTACTCGGAATAGTCCGGAACTCTGGATATTCGCCAACATCATGAATGCGCAGTGTCCAAGGTGTGTGGCTCTGGGTGCCGGTTATCGAGGCTGCAAGCCAGTCGCTCGGTCTAACTGTGTCGATGAGCGAGATGAGATTTTCTGCGAGACGTTCGGGACCTCCGTTCGCCAGGAGAAGCTCAATTGTGCGAAGGTTGCGTTCCCGACGGGCTTTCTGGCCGCTTGTTCGATACCGAACTCCGTTTCCATAGCAAACCTTTTTGCAGATGTCGGTCGCGCCGATGCAAGTCGCGCTGCGCGGTAAGCTGAAGGCCCAAGATGCCTTGCTGTTGTTGGTCAGCTCAAGACCGTAATTCTTTTCCATGTTCATACCTCTGGTTAGTGCGGCGTTTCGCCTCAAAACCGGGGGGGGGGGCACGGGGTTGGCTCCGTGGGTCAAGCGGAGATGTAAGAGTGGAGAGAAATGTGCTGCGATGCGCTTGACGCGCGGTGGCGCCGACCTCGTAAACTCAAGGAAATAGAAACGCTAAGACAAAGTGCTGCTGCGACTGATCGCGATACGAGCTAGGCAAGGCGTCATCGCATTCGTATATTCATATAACTACTGCGGGGCGATACTTAAGTACGGCTACGAGAAGCAGTGACGACAGCGCATGAAGGAAGAAAGAAAAAGGAATTAGCAGGGACTTGCGCCCCTGCTTCAATCCCGATTCAGGACTAGAGCTAGGCGGTCTGCGCCTCATCGCGAGCTGGCTTCTTGCCACAGAGGTGGAAGCTGGTGAGCTTGATGACAGGTTTTGTCATTTGCACTTTGACACCGTTCACTTCCTTGGGATAGGTGCTTATCGCTAGCCGGCCATTTACCACCACTTCGCGTCCCTTTGTGATGCTCTTTAAGACGCGCTCACCAAGACCGTTCCAGGCGTCAATGTCGATCCACATTGTTTTGTCTTCGTCGGTATTGGAAGAAAACTCTTTTACCGCTACCGAGAATTTCACGACCTTGTTACCGGTGTCTCCGAAAGAGACTGTGTGGGGGGCTTGTCCGACATGTCCGACGATAGTGATTGAGTTGTTCATTTGGCACCTCCAGTGCGTGTTAGTGCCTCGGAAAAAGACACAAGCGTCAGCCGCGCACGCGCTTTTTGCTGCTGCATGGACGCGTAGCGCCCTTTAGGGTTTGCCATTGCAGCAAGCAAAAAGTTGTGTCACTGTTGGCACGTTAAGACATGCACCGGTGGTAGCCAATTACTTCAACTCGTTCTCGGACGGGCTTGTTGGTGTGCGCTCCAGTTTCCTTCGGTGCAAACAACAAGGCGTGTTGCCCGGTCGCGGAAGAAGGCCGGAGTCAATGCAGCGAAAACAAACAACGTAATTGTCGGCGGAACTGGTCGTCAGCGGCGCAAAATCACAATGGAAAGGGGTGGCAGCAGGCGCGGAAACACAACTCATGGCAGGAATGGTTGGTTGAGTTACAGTCACCGGTCCCAGCCGGGCAATCGAACAAGCGCGGTGCTACTGCCGGATTCGTTTGTCCTGAGCGGAAAGGATCGAGGCGGGTGTATCAGTGCGCTGCTTTGCTTGCCCTGTGTGTCTTGACCGCTCCGCTAAAATCTCCAGGGCGAAGGCGCGCTTGTTTTGCATCTGCCGTCTATCGCCCGCCTTCGCTCGTAAAGTGAGAAAGCGGGGCGAGTCAAGACGGGTCGTCAGGTTCATTCAAGGACTAGTAAAAGAAACGGACCCGGCGTCCAGCCGAGCCCGTCGATGAGTTTTAAGCTGCTATTTCTTGCAGCTCCTTCTTGAGGTCAGTAACAACCTTTTCCGCAACTCGCTTACAGGAGAAGGAGTTGATTGGTGATGTCGCTTTGACTTCCATTGCGAATACCACTGCGTAGGCTCCGGGTCTGGCTTCGAAACGAATCTTCAAGCAACGGGAGCGCTTCACTTCAGGAAAGACTTCTTCTTCGAAGTGTAGCGTTGCTTCAGTAGCGCCTCCAGCTGCGACGAACCTCCAGCTTCCATTTGGAACGGTGTGCTTTTCGATGATGCTTTTCGCGAGGTCAACGGTATCACCGAGGCTGCGACCACTGCGGAAGTACATCTCTTTCTGCTGGAGCTTTATTAGTTCAGCTTCTGCGAAGAACCAGCGAAAGATGTAGCATGTGCACCAACCAGAGGCACCCAACATCGTCATCATCAGCCAATCTGGGTAGTGTCCTGGCAGCTCCGGGAATACGGAGCCGAGCGTTCCCGATATCACGAAGAGCGGTCCGAAAATGGCCGCGAATGCAAGAATCATTCCGAGGAATGATGGGTCGGTGCCGCTACAGCAGTGTTTGTCGATCTTCTCAACAAGGTCTTGCATCGGCGTAAGCTTTAACTCGGAAGCTGTGAACCAGCCGGTATTTGGAGGCTTTGCCGACGCTCCTTGCGATGAAGTTGACGACTTCGCTTGCGAGTTGGTTTGCCGTTGGTTTTGGCTCGCATGCGATTGCTGTTTGCTTTGAGTTCCTTGTTTTGTTTGTGAGTTCGTGTTGTTTGATTGAGATTTGTTGGCGTTGTTGTTTGACGTATTCGCGTTCGCCGATTTGTTCTGCGTCTGCTGAGAACCACTTGTGCTGCCGGGCGGGGTTGCATGCGGGTTCGTCTCAAACCATTTCTTCAAGATGTCCCGCGCATTGTTCAATTGCTTTTGTTTTTCAAGTGCAATCTGATAGTTCTTGGGATTGCGCGCGTGACGATCAGGATGATGGATTCGTGACAACTTCCGCCAGCGTTCGTTAACTTCTTTAAGACCAGCACCGAAGGGTAGTTCGAGTGCTCGATAACACGCTTCAAAATCCATGTTAGCCATGTTCAGTTCCTCTTGATGCGCTTGAAACAAGCGAGAAGAGCGGGCATTACTGCCCGCTCCGTATTGAAATTGGTTGTGGGTTCACTTGAAGTACAAGAGCAAGCGCGTTGTATTTCATTGCTTCGCGATGCTTGCCTTGTCTGCAGCAAACGTGACCGAGAAGCTTGTAGATCGTGATGATGCGCGCATTGTCTGCTGGAGCGATCTTCGCAACGATTCGATATGCCGTGGTCAGCGCTTTTTCAGCGAGGCGGAAACCATTTCGTCGTCCGACTTGTGCTTTCGCTGCTTTGATGAGGGCATCGGCAACGCGTTCTGGTGATTCGATGCGATTTGCTACATCTTCTCCAAGTGCGTAAAGTCTTTCGACGAGTTCTTCGTAGAGAGCTTCGGCTCGGTCGAGTCGCGTGAACGCTGAATTGCCGAAGGCCACAGCGTCTTTCAAATTGAGTTTTTCCATGATGTTTCTCCTTAGGCAGGAAGGAGAGACCCAAGAAATTCAGCCCTCTCCTTCCGAAAAGTTTTTGTTTAGCGATTAACGGAAGATGATTCCGCTTCTAGGACACACGCTTGGTATTGCGTAGGTGTTCTTTTTGATTAGGTGTGCGATTCCGCTCCTGGTGACCATGATGCGCTGTTCAATTCGAACCACTGGCAGCTTGCGTTGTTTGATCAATCTGCGAATTGTGTGTTCCGACATATCGAGCAATTTTGCTGTATCACGCACGGTAAGGAGCTGAAGGTTATTCGCATCTGTCATGATGTCCTCCAGTAGTTAGGCGATTTCGTTCTCGGCATTTCGATAACCGCAGCTGATCGTGCGGCTGTTGATGAACGCATCGAGGTCGGCTTTTCTATATTTTGCTAACCGCCCGACTTTTACAAACCGTAGCGGATAACGCCTAGTAGAAGCCCATACAGCGAGCGTTTCGGGAGTTACTCCGAGGTATGCTGCTGCCTCTCGACGGGTGAGAAGATCTGATTGAAATCTTGGTGTGATTGCGGGACTTTGGGTCGATTGAACGACCTCTAGTTTTCTGTCGTTTGACATTGTGTTCTCCTTATGGAGCACCATTTACGGTGCGCGAAAAACGCGCTCAGGAAATGTCGAAGCCTGGTCGGATGTATTGAAGAAGCAAAAAAGAATTTGCAGGAAAAACCAGAAATGTCCATCAAATCTGGTCAAACAAAAAGCCCGAGGCGCCTGTATCTTCAGCTTGCCTCGGGTTAAATTGGCGCGTCGAGCGCCATGTATTTATCGTACCGCCGCTTTCGAAAATCGCACCATAGGGAAAACCCTGGGACGAAAATTTAGATATGGGCAATTCTGTCGACTACTGTGATGAGTTCCGCAGCCCCGCCCGAGCAAGTCTGATGCGTTGCCGCTGCATGCCGATAGCCGCGGATGCATAACGGCGCTGCAATGGATATAAAAGGGGACAAGCCTCGAAATCTTACGCCGCCGCAGAGATTCGGCGGTTGTCATGATCGGCTTAAAATGCATTCTAGGTTATTCTTACATGTTTACTTACTAATGCGATTCGGTGGTTGTCAGTGGCTCGATTCGAAAAACTAAGTTCTGCGGTGCGCGTCAAACCATCAGATGACATTGATATTGTCGGGAAGGTTCGAGTGAACAACAACAAGGAAGCAGAACGAGCGGAACTACACAAAACGATCTGGCGTATTGCCAACGACTTGCGCGGCAGCGTCGATGGATGGGACTTCAAAAGCTACGTGCTCGGTATGTTGTTTTACCGGTTCATCTCAGAGAACCTGACAGCTTACCTAAATACGCAGGAGCGCAAAGCTGGCAAAAAAACATTCGACTATGCAGCTCTGTCCGATGAGGACGCTGAATATGGCCGCGTCGAGACAGTTAAAGAAAAGGGCTTCTATATACTGCCGTCCCACCTGTTCGCCAATGTGCGGAAGCAAGCGCAGGACGATGGGAATCTAAACGAAACTCTGTCCAAAGTGTTCAAGGGCATCGAAGGCTCGGCCGTTGGTGCGGATAGTGAGAACGACATCAAGGGATTGTTCGACGACCTAGACGTCAACAGTAGCAAGCTCGGTCCATCGGTTATAAAGCGCAACGAAAAGCTCGTCAAACTGCTCGATGCCATCGGCGATCTTCCGCTGGGAAATTTCTCAGACAACACCATCGACCTTTTTGGCGATGCCTACGAATACCTGATGCAAATGTATGCCTCCACAGCGGGCAAGTCGGGCGGAGAGTTTTACACGCCTCAGGAAGTCTCCGAATTACTCGCTTGCATCGCTGTGGCAGGCAAGACAGAGGTTAACAAAGTCTATGACCCCGCCTGTGGGTCAGGGTCGTTGCTGCTGAAAGTCGTCAAAGTACTGGGTCAGGACAAGGTGCGCCAGGGGTTTTTCGGACAGGAGGTGAATCTGACGACCTATAACCTGTGCCGGATCAATATGTTCTTACATGACGTGAACTATGAAAAGTTCGACATCGCGCACGGTGACACACTCACAGACCCGCAGCATTGGGATGACGAACCCTTCGAAGCTATTGTTTCCAATCCTCCGTATTCGATCAAATGGGCGGGTGATAGTAACACGTTGCTTATCAATGACCCACGCTTTTCGCCGGCTGGTGTGCTGGCGCCCAAGAGCAAGGCCGATCTTGCATTCACTATGCACATCCTGAGCTGGCTTGCTGTCAATGGTACGGCAGCGATCGTTGAATTTCCTGGTGTCCTATATCGCGGCGGTGCGGAGCAGAAAATCCGGCAGTACCTGATCGACAACAACTATGTTGATACCGTTATCCAGTTGCCGCCTGACCTGTTTTTTGGTACTGGAATTGCCACATGTATCATCGTGCTCAAGAAATCCAAGCGCGACAACGCGACGCTGTTCATCGACGCTTCGTCCGAGTTCATTCGGGTTGGTAACAAGAATAAGCTTACCCAGGACAATCAAAAGAAGATTCTCGATGCCTTCACCGCGCGAAAAGACATTGCCCACTTCGCAAGATTGGTCGACAATGGCGACATCGGCAGTAACAACTACAATATCGCGGTGTCCTCGTATGTGGAGCACCAGGACAAACGCGAAGCGGTGGACATCAAGGCGCTCAATAGCAAAATCGCCGGGATTGTCGCTCGACAAACGGAACTGCGAAGGCAGATCGAAACCATAGTTGCGGACCTGGAAGGGGAATAACATGAGCCGCATTAACGATCTGATTGGGCAGTATTGCCCGGATGGCGTGGAGTTTAAGCCGCTGGGCGATCTTCTGTCATACGAACAGCCTGGAAAGTATCTTGTTAAATCGACGGCTTACGACGATTCTTATTCTACTCCAGTACTTACCGCAGGACAGACCTTCATCCTTGGATATACGGATGAAACGGAAAACTTGTACCCAGCGTCATCGAAAAACCCCACCATCATTTTTGATGACTTCACGACGGCCTTTAAGTGGGTTGACTTCCCGTTCAAGGCTAAATCGTCAGCAATGAAGATGCTTACACCTAGACCGACGGAAGAGGTCAACTTCCGGTTTGTGTACTATGCAATGCTCTGCATCCAGTTTACCCCACAAGAGCATGCACGCCAGTGGATCAGTCAATACTCCACGTTCCGCGTGCCGGTGCCGCCGCTGGATGTCCAACGGGAGATCGTGAAAGTACTCGACACTTTTACGGCGTTGGAGGCAGCGCTGGAGGCAGAGCTGGACGCACGTCGTCAACAGTACAAGTACTACCGGGACGAGCTCCTCACCTTTGATCATCGCGCGCCGGAAACAAGCAAGGAATGGACAACCCTGAGTGAAGTTGGCAAGTTTACGCGGGGACGGCGATTCACTAACAATGATTTTGTAGAATCCGGTGTCGGCTGCATCCACTACGGGGAGATCTACACCCACTACGGTCTGAGCGCGACGGAGACCAAATCCTTTCTGAACCCTGAGCTGGCAGCAACTCTCCGCAGGGCGAAGAAGGGTGAGCTAGTGATCGCGGGCACCGGAGAAAGCGTCGAGGATATCGGCAAGGCGGTCGCGTGGCTAGGCGACGACGAAGTGGCTGTCCATGATGATTGCTACATTTTCAGCCATTCTCTCAATCCGAAGTACATGGCCTACTTTTTCCAATCGAGCCATTTCAATGAGCAGAAAGTGAAGCATGCTGCTGGAGCAAAGATGATCCGAGTGTCCAGCGAGGGGTTGGGAAAAATCCGAATCTACGTTCCGCCAGTTGAAGAACAGGAACGCATTGTCTCCATCCTCGATTCTTTCGATGCGTTGATAAATGACCCCACGTCCGGTCTTCCAGCTGAAATTCAGGCGCGGCGGCAACAGTACGAGTATTATCGCATTCAATTGCTCACATTCGAGGAAGCGTCGTGAGCGAAAACCAGAAGCCCAGCCGCTATGAGCCGATTGCGCTTTCGAGCGAAAGTACGGTCGTTGCTGAATTCGTGCGCGAGAACAAAGTGCGTGAAGAAAGTTACCAGACCGAAGCGGAGCTGGAATCAAACTTCCTTAAGCGCCTACAAATTCAGGCTTATGATTACCTGCGTATCAAGAGCGAGGCTGATCTCATCGCTAACTTGCGCCGCCAGCTGGAGGCGTTGAACAAGATCGAATTCAGCGAGAGTGAATGGCAACGCTTCTTCAGCGAAAAAATAGCTGGAGCAAACGATGGCATTGTTGAAAAAACTACACGCATTCAGGAAGACCACATCCAATTACTCAAGCGCGACGATGGCACCACAAAGAACATTTACTTGATTGATAAGCAATCAATTCATAACAATCGCCTGCAAGTTATCAACCAATACGAAGTAGAGGGGATGCGCAGTAACCGATACGATGTGACTATCCTGGTAAACGGACTGCCGATGATACATGTTGAACTCAAGCGTCGGGGCGTGGAAATCCGCGAGGCGTTTAATCAGATCAACCGCTACCAGCGAGACAGCTTTTGGGCTGGCTCCGGGTTGTTTGAGTACGTCCAACTCTTCGTAATCAGTAACGGTACTCTCACAAAGTATTACAGCAATACCGTCCGCGAGGGACACCTAGCAGAGCAGCGCAATAAGCGGAACCGAAAGAAGACCTCAAACAGTTTTTCCTTCACCAGCTGGTGGGCCGATGCAAAGAATAAGCCGATCACGGAGTTGACCGATTTCACGAAGACTTTCTTCGCTAAGCATACGCTGTTGAATATCCTCACCAAGTACTGTGTGTTCGATGTGGATCGGAAGCTGCTAGTAATGCGTCCATACCAAATTGTTGCAGCCGAATCGATCCTGCAGCGCATCGTAACAGCAACGAACCATCGACAACTGGGCACCATATCAGCTGGCGGTTATATCTGGCATACGACGGGATCCGGCAAAACACTGACGAGCTTCAAGGCGGCGCAGCTGGCACGTGCACTGGCGGAGATCGACAAGGTGCTATTCGTTGTTGATCGAAAGGATCTGGACTACCAGACCATGCGCGAATACGAACGCTTTCAAAAGGGCGCAGCTAATTCCAATACTTCCACTGCGGTGCTTCAACAGCAACTCGAAGATCCAGCGTCGCGCATCATAATCACCACCATCCAAAAGCTCAGTCGCTTCGTCGCGAAGAACAAAAAGCACTCGGTTTACAACTCACATGTCGTAGTAATTTTCGACGAATGTCATCGCAGCCAATTCGGCGACATGCACACAGAAATTACGAAAGTGTTCAACCGGTATCATCTGTTTGGCTTTACTGGTACGCCAATCTTCGCCGCCAACGCCGGGAGCGGTGGCAATCCACAACGCCGGACCACGGAGCAAGCATTCGGCGACAAGTTGCATACCTACACCATTGTCGATGCCATCAATGACAAGAATGTCCTTCCTTTTCGAATCGACTATATCAATACCATAAGAACCGCAGCAAACGTCCGCGACAAAAAGGTGTCGGCCATCGACAAAGAGCGGGCACTACTCGCCAAGAAACGCATCACTCAAATAGTGGGATATATCCGTGAACACTTCGACCAGAAAACGAAGCGCGGTGGCAATACTGTCTATCAGCACGGAATAGTGACAAATGTAGAAGAGGTTATCGCCAGCAGAAATAAGATTGAAGAAATCCGGCGTAGCCAGCGAGTCAGTGGATTCAATTCCATTTTTGCCACGGCATCTATCGACGCCGCGAAACGCTACTATGCTGAATTCACTAGCCAACAGCAAGACATCCCAATTGCTCAGAAGCTGAAGATCGGATTGATCTACAGCTTCGCCGTCAATGATGACGATGAGGACGGTCTTCTCGGCGAGGAAGAGTTCGAGACCGAAGGGCTGGACCAGAGCTCGCGGGATTTTCTGGAGGCTGCTATCAAAGACTATAACGCTTTGTTTGCCACCAGCTATGATACCTCTGCTGATAAATTCCAGAACTACTACAAAGATTTGTCGCAGCGGTTGAAGAACCGCGAGCTTGACGTCGTTATTGTGGTCAACATGTTTCTGACGGGCTTCGATGCCACCACATTGAACACACTGTGGGTCGACAAAAATCTGCGCGCGCACGGATTGATACAGGCATACTCCAGGACAAATCGCATCCTCAACTCAGTTAAGACTTACGGCAACATTGTTTCTTTTCGGAATTTAGAAGAAGAAACGAATGACGCGCTTGCGCTTTTCGGTAATAAGGACGCCAAGGGCATCGTATTGCTCAAGCCCTACAGGGACTATTATTCGGAATATCAGAAGAAAATCGCCGAATTGGTCAGTAACTTTGAACTAGGGATGCCGATCATCGGTGAGAATTTGCAGAAACAATTCATCAAACTGTTTGGCTCGATCTTACGACTCAAGAACATTCTCAGATCATTTGACGATTTTGCTGGAAATGAAATACTCAGTGAACGAGATTTTCAAGACTACCAGAGCGTGTATTTGAATCTGTATGCCGAATTCCGCAGCGCTTCCACGGCGGAGAAAGAATCCATCAACGATGATGTAGTGTTTGAAATTGAGCTTATTAAGCAGGTCGAAATCAACGTCGATTACATTCTGATGTTGGTGGAGCGATACATTAAGTCGAAAGGTACTGGTGAAGACAAAGAGATCCTGGCTACCATCGAACGAGCGATCAGTTCCAGTCCGTCGTTGCGTAACAAGAAGGACCTTATTGAAGAGTTTGTCGATTCTCTCACAACGGCGGCCAAAGTTGATGCAGACTGGCTTACGTTCATCAAGGTCAAAAAGGCAGAAGAACTAGATTGCATTATCATCGATGAGAGCCTCAACGCTGAGGAGACAAGGTCATTCGTGGAAAATGCTTTCCGCGATGGGGCAATACCGACCAGCGGCACAGCAATTACTAAGATCATGCCGCCTGTCTCAAGATTTTCCAAAGACAGCGGTCATTCGACGAAGAAACAAACGGTCTTGGACAAATTGTCGAGGTTCTTTGAACGCTACTTCGGGCTTTCCTAAGGCGCGCAGGCAAAGGTCTCAACGACGGTCTTAATCGTTCGTTCAGTCCAGCTCACAGTTTGAGGAGCGAAATGGTTTCAGGTCGCGGCGAGCCTTCGGTAAAAAACATCGCATTGTGCTTTGGCATAGTTTTGAGGCGATCAGTGATGCGACTGACCATGTCGGTCGGCGCGACATTCTTCGCTGCAATTCGTGCGTCTGTATCCGTTAGGCGAAGGAGCAGATAGTTGGACACGGCAGCGAACAGAGAGCTGCTAAAGTCTTTGACTTCCTGTGATGCAACTAAAAGCGAAATGCCATATTTTCTGCATTCTTTGCCCATACGTCCCAAGAGGCTCAGTTTTGATGCTTTGTGTGCTTCGTCGAAGATAACCGCATCGCAAATTCGATTGCGTACTCCCCTTATGAACATTTCTTGATAGATGTTATACAGAACGAATGAGGCAAATGCTTTTTGGAGGGACTCGTTGCTAGTTTGGTGTAACCGAACTATCTTGAGACCGTCCTGGGTTAGGGCGCTTCGCATCTCACCAGAGCTTGCGAAGAATCCGTAATCATTCAGCTCAGCCAACCGCGCCATCAGCCCGGGATTAACGCGTTCTTGCGAATTCAGAATGTCGAAAAACCGCTGGAACGCGGGTATTGCTCTTTGTTCTTGATTCGTATGCTCGGACCCCCACCCAAGTTCCAAATAGCTTTGCTTAATCGATTCGCGAATGCGCTCGGTCTGTAGGTCTCCAAGCTCTGAGAAAATTGCAGAGAAGATATCCCGGAGCATTCCTGCATTATCCAAGTATGCAAGCGGGTTCTCAGTCACGATCCGCAATGGATTGAATCCTAACCCACGATAATCAATGAACGAAATGTTGTCACCGCCCACGATATCAGTGATCCGTTGATCAAAGTCATCATGATAGGAAAAGACAACCGGATTTATCCCGGCTTGCAATAACTGCTTAGTGATCGTAATCAGCGTCGTAGTTTTTCCCATACCGGGCAGTCCGACGATCATCAGATGTGGATTGTTGGAAATAGACGGACGCCAGATGACCTCTTCTCCGCTCGTTAGACTTGTCCCGAGAATTATCTCGCCCACGGGAATTTTGGACTCAATTTGCCCACTCGGCGGTTCGGCAACTGCGACAGAACCTGGACTGGGTGGGTTTTCCTGCTGACTATCTATGGGTTCGACGGGATCAGACTGCAGCTCATTAAGCTGTTCTGGATTTGGGGTGACTGCTGGGAGTCGTGGAGAATGTACGGGTTCATCACGCAGATCGTGAGTGAGATCTTTGGAAGGTTGTGGGCGCGGCTTGCCATGGTCCGGCATTTGCGCCGGCCCGAAAAGATGTATGTCGACTTGTTCGCTGAACGGTATCATTTCAGGTGCGTCACCGGGAAATTCTGGGCAGAAGATGAATCCTTTGTCCGGCAATAGATTGACTTGATACTTGTTAGCTTGAGAGATGAATTTGTCTATTTCCTTTAACAGTCGTAAAAACACATCCTCTTTCAGATAGTGTCGTCGCGCTTTTTCAGCATAGAATCGCAGGATCTTTCCGACCATACTCCGCCGTATGCTCGCTTCTGATGGTGTCAGTGAGTCGGAAAGGAAGAACGTTTCCCAATGCGTTCTAGTGTTTGTCAGTTGAGAGTGAATCGAGTTCAACAAATCTTCTGTTCGTGCCATTCGCAAATGACGTCTATATTTGACTTCCACGAAAGAGAGGCAAAGCGATCCCCGCTTAGTGGCGGTCACATAGACGAGATCCGCTCTAACTTGTGAGGCACCGCCGTCTTTTTTCGCCGGGCACAATTCCGGGACATCATCGAGGGGAACGAAAAATCCTTCATTTAAATCGCACCAACCGGAATGTTTTTCACGCAGGCAATTCGAATACAGAAGTGAAAGTGCGATTAGTTCTCCAGGCTGCTGAGAAGAGTTTGCTAACCGCATCGCCAACCTTCCACTGAGCCCTTTCAATTGCATAAGGAGGAACTCGCAATTCCGTGGACTGCAGCTCAGATTCATCTCCACTAAGGGTTTGGCTAACAGCGTCGTCACCTCGCTCAGATGAGTGGTAGAGGTGACGAGTTGCATAGTGCCGAGGGAAGGTCTCTCGGGAACGCAGTCTATTACATACGCTTCATAAGTATCCTTTGCTTCACACGGAGAATCAAAGTACTCAAGTCCACCGTGCCGATCTATGGTTATTACCCAATCGCTCGTTTCATGGACTTTCGACAGTGTGTTCTCTTCAGATTGACTCAAACTGGTTTTGAGCACTGCATTTCCTAACACCGCAGGTCCCGATTCTTTTGAGATAGAACGAGAGGTGGCAGAGAGCAAGAAGTTCTGAATGCGGAGTAAGCGATCTGTAAATACTTTCCCAGCCGGATGTTTTTCACCGTCAACGCTCGTTGCATTGCCCGTCATCCAGACTGGGTGTGGACGCATTTTAAAATTGCGATAGATCGGTGCAACCAATCCATACACTTCTAATGGTCGAGTTTCAGGAGGTCCTGCTGCGACATCAGGGACTACCGAGGTATCGAATGTGTCAAAGGAAACTGATAAATGCGACGGGGGCGGAGAATCGGCTTCGAACTGCTTTGCCCAATTTAGACGGGGCAATTGTTGACCTTCGAATTCATAGGACTCCAGCATCCATCTGTCTACTCGTGCAATTTGGCCAATACCAGCGCGGCGTTTTTCACTACTCTCCGTGAGAAAGCTTCCGGCCGTCCCATGTTCTCTGGCAGAACCGATTAGCCGCAAAGTAAAACCAACGTCTTGTGTGATGGGTGGGGCGTCTGGTTCATCAGCAATGTCGGTGCCCAAACTGCATCCAAGCGATCTTGCAATTGTGCAGCCATCGCCCGCTTTAAATGCGTTAACGTGAATATTATGATAGCTCTGGTGCAAATTCGCATAGCGTGCGATTTCGCGGCCGAGATAGCGGCTTACAGAAGAACTGATCGAAGCAGGCACAGGATTCGCTTCGTCAGACAGTGCTTTCGATAAAAGTGCTATTGATGCCCGCGGTTCTGTATCAGACTGTAGAACCATTGCAACGCAGTGAAATCCCAACATATCGCCGAAGACAAAGTTTTGATCTGGTTTCGGTCCCGGAATAATCAGCGGATAGTGTGCGCCGTTTAGTGAAGCGACAAGTCCTTCAATGCGTTTTACCGATACATTCTCTTCATAGGCGAGCTGCTGCACGAGCGCGTCGTACGAATAATGCCAGGCGACTCTAACAGGGTGCCAAGGCAGAATTATCAGTCCTATGGTTCTCCCGGAAAGGCTTTGCACTTCGACAGTGCCTGCAAGACAAAAATCTGGCGATCCTTGTTCAAATGTCGATGACCATGCATTTATATATTCATCAATAACTTTGCTTTGCTGATAAATAGCGCCATAAGTGCTTCTGCACTTGGCAATGTAGTCAGCGAATTGGCGACACGCATCCGTGAGACGCGACGTGGATGGGTCGTCCATTTGAATGTATTCAATCGCCGAGTGTCTTGTGCCGTCGGGTCGGAGCCTCACAATCCAGCGGGATGGACGACCACGGTTGTCATTCCACTCGGTTTCAAGAAGCTTGACAAGGGTTGGGCGGTGAACTCGATAACTGCGTTGATTTGCCTTGAAAACGATGTAGCCACGACGATCTTCGTTGTAGCACTTGTCCACATCTGGTGAGTTGAGAAGAGACTGAAGAACATCTCGTTCAAGTGCTATTGCTCCATCAATAAGACAACGAAGATGCTGTCCACTTGCGGAGCGCACGTCTTTCGATTCTCTACCGATGGAAAGAATAAACTCTTCTGTTTCAATTTCGCGGACGTTTTCGATACCGACCGCCTTGATGATTATCTTCGCCTCGAACTTCGAGCCCTCTTCTATGTCGGCGAAGTCCTCTTCGGTAAATTTACTTTTCTGCGGGTCCTTTCCAGAGTGCGATACAACTTGCTCCGCTAAGACCTCGTCTCCTGCGACCACTGTTACATTGTACTGAACCGCATCGCGCTTGAGCCCTTCGGGTATGGCTTTCCATCGTACTTCCAGCTTAGACCGTTCTTTGGCACTGCTCGGAGTCGGATTAATGGCAATTTTGAGCATGCCACCGTCAGCCTCACTCAGACTAAGTCCTGACCATACCTGCGCTTTTGCGTCATTGCGCCCCCGCCACTTCAATAGCTCCAAAGAAACGAGGTCGCTGGAACCGAAGAAACCTGGGTTAATGCTATTCAGCCACAGCTCTTCTTTATTTCTCAAGTCTGTCAGGGCCTGAGTCCATCGTGTCCCGGTCGAACTACGAACAAATGATTCCAGCTCCTTGATCTGCGCATCAGAAGCGTCGCGCAATAGCAACGAAGCGACTCTTGAAGAGGGTGGTTGAGCGGCGCCCGTGGCTAAGAGCAATCGCTCCACTAACCTAACTGATTTTTCTATCTCGGCTTCGTCCGGCGGCTCGTCCGAAACCTTGATGGGCCACAATCCTAGGTCGATAAGATGGTTTCCAAAGTCTTTCAAATCCGCAGCACACTTTGCGAGGAAAGCAAATTCCGCCATCGGCGAAATGGTGTTCTGCCGGCCAATCTTTCTTGTGCGATCAACTGCTTTTTTGCAGATCGGCTGCCATCGCTGGTCGATACGAAGCACCGCCAACCTAATTGCTTCTTCGAAAAAGGCCTGTTCAGTAACTTCGAAACAGGCGCTGTAGATGCCGTCCATTCCGCTTTTTGCGCGGCTCGGATCTACGAGTAATAGATGGCTGCCTTGTTTCTCTTCGCGTAACTCAACGGCTTTGTCTGCGCTGATCAATCTGTTAGAGCTCTTACTTACGTCTATGACGCCGTTTGCGGTCCATCCGGTGACATCAAAAGTTTGCGACTGGCAAAGATCTTCAATAACTCCACCATCCAAGAAAGTCACAAATGCCACGTTACCATCAGCCGGTTGTGGCAGCAGTTTTGCGAAAGCTTGAGATAGAAGTTGGCATTCAAAATCAGTCATTGCTATTGTCCTCAGCCACATACCGCGCCGTCAGTCGTTTCATTGTTTCCGCATCGTTGACACCAACCAACAATCCGAGGTCGCGTAAGCGACGTTCCAGGAACTTCTTATTCGCTGACAACAATTCGTTTGCGATTGGCATTCCTTCTGGAGAGCGATCCACGAATAAGCCATACCGTTCTCGTAGCAAGACAAGGAAATTCTGCAAGCTAAGAACTTGTTCGCCTTTTCCCTTTTTGTCTTTTCGCAGATGTCGATGTACAAGAAAGTCAATCATCGTATTGGTCAATACGATTGACCGGGCCTCTGTAAGCCGCTTCTTACCCATCGTGGATACCATTACCTTTCGCTTACTTGCGAGGCCGCTTGGCGAATCAACCATAAGGCAAGATTCGAGAGCTTTCTGAAAGTGCGATCGATTGAGCTTGTCACCCATCAGAGCAACCAATGCTTCGCCAAGTCTTGTTGCTGGCTCGACCTCGGGATTTCGGAGAAGCTCCGTGACAGCCAATTGCTCTTCGTCCGCTTCAAGTGCATCCGCTAATTCGCGGCACTTTCGTTTTAAATCCTTCGCTAAAAATTGGGAATTTTCATGTCTGCCATCTCTAATGGCGCCTAGGAGGTTGAGCAATCCTTCGCTGTGAGGTGATTGCTTCAGAGACTTCACCTCGGCACGCATGTCCTCGTCATAAGACACTGCTTGATCGAGAATTCTCATGGTCATCAACGTTATTGGTAATCGATCAAGTCTTCTGAAGCAGTCTTCAAAGGACTCTTCGGCCAACCGACGTAAGTCATTATTCGCGCCAGAAGAACAATCAACGAATAGCTGCCATGGACGATCTTCTTTGGGCAACGAGAGTTCGTTTGTCTTTTCCCAGCCGAGCGCCAGCTGCGCACTTGAAAGAAAGATGTTGGAAAGCCCGAGCGAAAGGCAAGCTTCGAGCATTGGTATCAATGCATGCCTCGGAATAACGGTTCCATATGCCTGTAGAAAAACGCTCAGGTCTCGCGAGAATCGTTGTGCAGCGTTTTTTGATAGTGGCTTAGAGTTTGGTATTAAACCACTTTCGCTCGGTCCCCTCAATTTCTGGGGTGCCTGTGTACAAGATTGTGCCATTCTCACAGTAAGTAGCTGATCGATTCCTATTTCTGCGCTTTCTGAATATCGCTCGGCAGAAACGTTGGCTTCTCGACCTTCAGAATACACGCCAGTTCCAAGGAGTTTCAGTAATTCGTTATCCTCCATACTCCTGCCGGCCGAGAATCTCGATTTAACACGCCCCGACTCGATATGCGAACCGTCCGGTTGATCAACGAGCAGCGCAACAATCATTTCGGGAACAGAACGCAAGTGTCCGATCTGTTTGGGAAGATCTATCCAGCTCGCGAAATAATGGGTAGGAAAAGCTCGGATAACTTGATTCGTTCGGCCCGTTGAATGGTCCGTATTTTCCAAGCAATAAGTCAGTAGCAGATCGCCAAGTATTGCTAGAGTTGTTTCATCCTTGAAATTTGCAAACCACTGATCCTTTTCGACAAGCTTTTTTGCGATTTGATCAATCGACAGTATCGGTTCAGTTTCGCTTGTAAATGCAGAAGCGAATTTGCCTGCGCCTCTACGATGTCCCCAGCGAAACATGTACAGCACCGCAGGCAGCACCGCTTCCATCGAAAAGTCTTGCGGCGTAATCGGAATGACTGCGGAGTAATTGGACGACCAAAGCTCTCTGACGCGTTGAGGCGTTAGCACGTTCTCGACTATAGTTTTTGTGGGATTTGTTTGCCGCATTGCAGTCCTCTTTCTGAGAGATCAATGGATTTCCAGACAGCGAACTTCATTCTGAAGACTCGCGGTAAGTTTGTATGTCTTGTTCTCATTTGCTGGGTTCCATGCCATCAACTCGGTCTGGTCCTCCTGAGCTAACCGACCGATGAATATCGACAAGTTAGCGAAGGTATCGTCGAGCGCAGCATTTACGAACTGATGCCCCTCCTTTAGTTCCATCAATATGGAGAACAGGTCGGCGCCAAGGTAGAGATCTTCATTGAAGCCATTCTTGTACTGGTAAGTGAGTACCAGATGTGTGTGGAGGGCTTCCATATCGCTGTCCTGATCACTCAGAGCGCAGCGAAGCGAAAAGCGCGATATTGGTTTGTTGACCCAGAGTACGGTTTCGGTCGGGGTGCGCGGAGTTATTCGTAGCGGTACTTGATCCGGTTGGTTGAGAACTACGTCTGGCAGGTCAACGAGTCTCGACAATCCTACGCAGAGGTCGCGGCAGATTTGAGATTTTTCTTCGGCCTTCAGTAATGGAAACCTTCTAAACAGCTGGAAGTGGGCCGATCTGCGAATGCCGAAGAGGTTCGCACCATTACTTGCAAACTTCGCGACTTCCTCGTCATTCCATTCAAAGAAGGCTCGTCTGCGCGCGGATGATAGTTCCAGGTCGGGGTAACGGGGTGAAGACGAACCTTCGTTAGTTTGTTCGAGTCCTAGCAGGAATCTGTCGAGATTCGGATTAGATTCAAGTGCCGGATCCAGCGTGCAGAGCTCCATCAAGACCTCGCCTTGCCGTCTGGGGGATTTTGCCGAAAACGCACGATCCCAGAATGGGAGATATTCCTCCATCCTTTCCGCGTGTATGTCTTTGCAGTTGTGAAGTCCGAATATGATGTAGCTTAGCGCTCCCCGGAGGTCCCTAGCGGTTATGTGTACTTCGGCTCTTTGATGTACGGCCTGCAGTGCCGTATACAATCTCTGCCTCATTAACAGAGCATTTTCTTTGGTATATGAGTTTGTACCGCGTACGCGCGAGACGGTGTTGAAAATAGGACAGGACGGTTGCGCGGTACAGCTGGCGCACGGTGACCAAATTTCATCAGCTTTCTCAGAACCTAGCAACGCATCAACAAGTTGATCTACGAATTCGGTCGAGATCATGTTTTCACCGCGATTGACTCCACCTACTAGAGACCGATCATTGAAATCGATGAATCGCAACCAACTCGGCAAGTCTTCATAGTTGCCTTCAATCGCTGACCAAAGTGCGGAAATCAGAACTGACTCTTTGCCGGGATTGCGTCCGGCAAAGTCCTCTATCCAAGCCAGAAGAGGGCCGCTGTTGATGGCCACTAAATGAACCGCTATTGGGGAAACGGCACCATTGTGGAATTGGCCGAATAACTCATCTAATAGTTCGGTAGCGCTTCTTCCTTGATAGGAAGCCGAACCATCCAGATTGATTCTCACTCGGAGACCGTTAGATATTGTTTGATCGACAATGCGCGTGCTCGATTTTTCGACCGGGACACCTAATGAATTTGCCAAGTGTTGTAGAAATGCGGTTTTACCATCGCCTGCGTTACCAGTTAGGATCACAAGTTTCACGTCACGTTTCATTATGCCTTGACAAAGATTTCGCTCCAAGTCAGTCTCAACGTAGGTGTGTTTAGCAAAGTCACTATCGAGTCCGCGAGTCTCTGCGTTGCCGAATCTCGATTTTGGGTAAGCTTTTAAAACCTCGGTCAACCAAAGTACTTCGTTTGGTGTTCGATTTTCATCCGCCGCAGAACCCGTCTCGAACTCACCCTCATCGACTCTTTCAAGTCGGTTGTTAAGGAACCGAATCGCTTCGGAAGCTGAACGCAGGCGCGCGGATTCATCGGGAGTAGTACAGAGTTTCAGAAACTCGATAACATTCAAAAACTGGTCACAATCAACTCCGTCCCAGTTCAGACCAGCGTTTTTTCGTAGCTCGCCATTAAAGTCAAACGGAAGCTTGTCAAACAGCACATGAAAAAACGACGCTCCCAGAGAAAAGATGTCATCGCCGGGAGCTAGTTCATGTTCAGTTTGCATTGCCGACGAACAGTACGGCAAGGTACCTTTGCTGATTGATTTCAAGCCAATTCTGGTTGCAAGATCATAGTCGGTTAGGAAAATATCCTGTCCGACTACAATGAGATTCTTTGGCGTAACATCTCCGTGTACGTATCCCGCCTGATGTAACTGAGAAAGTCCCTGGCAAACGCGTACTAGCCACTTCATGACTAATTCTTCGACGGAGCTTTCGCCATATTTATCTGCGTACGCTGAAATCTCTCCCGTCAGCGATGCGAGCGGAACTCCATCGATCCACCTCATTAACGCTACAAAAGCATCTGGTCTCCATCGCTCTGCGATTTCATGGATCATTGAAAGCGAATTGTGTATTGTATGCGCACGAATCTTTTTGTATGCGCGTATCGCGCTGTTACCTTCGGATTCAGTGTGAATGGCTTTTGCCACGTACGTCCCATATTCTTCATCACTAGTCTTATCGATTTCGACAACCTTGAAAGTGGTGCCCCAGCCGCCCGAACCTAGTTTTGAAACAACACGGTAACGAGATTGGTTGAAATCAAGCTCCGTGCCTTCATCCCAATATTGCGCCGATGGTAATGCTTCTGGTTTCGTAATGGACGAGGTGGTAGGTTGTTTGATTTGTTCGCCAATTTGAGATGCAATCATTGCGGCTGACGGACGATCTTCCGAGTTCGCATTTAGACCAGCTTCAAGTAGTTTTTGAACTTTACCAAGTGTTGCTCCGGTACCTTCAGCAAGCAGATCTTTGAGACTCGCGCACATCGAGTACACGTCTGAAGCTTTCGACGCTGCTGCAATCCCACCACTTATCACTTCTGGGGCCGTACAACTGTCGTGCTGTTGCGGAGCCGGCTGGACCGGAAGAGAAGTCATTTCCGCGATTCTGCTGAGGCGCAGACCGGTAAAAAGCGGGTTTCCATTTGTTCTCACGTGGATAGTGCTTTGATTCAAGTTGCGATGGATAATGGCTGGGTTGTCGGGATCAGCTGGTTCGTGAAGATCCGAAAGCGCAGAAAAACATCGTGCCACGAACGCAATTTTGTCGTCCGTTTTCCAATTACGATCAACCTTTCTCATTAGGACTGTTGGTGCGCCCGGATCTACGAGTGAGAAAAAATAGAGTTCGCCCGGATACTCCGGTGCTTCTTGAAACGACTCCATAAGCTTTGGCAGCCACGGCGACTTTTGCAATCGCTGAATCGTCTCGAATTCTCGTCTTGCAATTAGATCGGGATTATTCGAATCTGACGCAGAGTAATCGTAGATGTGAAGGACAACTTTGTCTTGCGTTCTTGCGTTCTGACCACGATAAACGCGATGAACCCTGTCGTCGCGTGGTGAGGATAGTTCTAAATTGCTATAGTTTCCGAAATGTCGAATATCTCCAGTCAGCGTGACTCGTGCAGAAGGCATGATTGACGATGCAAGTTCATCTGTTTGTTTCGCTGTCAACAATTGTTTTGCGCTAACATCTAACAGTTCTTTCCAATCACGCAATGCATAGAATCCGGCTCCCTTTATGGGTGACAATGTACTGGCATAGGAAATATTTTCACCCTTCGTCAGTAAAAACTTTCCTTGAATGAAGTTGGCCGACGCCCATAATCTCTTCACCTTCCCTGCGATCCGCCGCGCTTTCTTGTTCAGAATTTCGGACTGGTCGTCGACTGTAAGAGCGTTGGCTTTGTTCTCAACGTACTTGTTGTCCCAGTGTTTGGTTTCTAAAACGTGGACACCAGATGGACCCACCACCAAAAGATCAATCTCGTCCGGACGGCTGGATGGTGTCGTCCCAAATTCGATGTTCGAAAAGAGAACCCACAGACCATCCCCGCTCAACGATTCCAATTTTTCTTTCAAAAACTCTGTTGCCCGGCGCTCGCTATCATTGGCATAAGGACCGCACTGTATGAGTTTTACTTTCATTGAACACCTGACACTTGTGGCGTTTGAGGAAGAAATGGTTCGCTCGACACTTGGAATCAATCTAAGCATCTGCCGCTGCAAATAATATGCAGTGCAAAATAGCCTGATAAGAGATGCCTGTCGGATACCGAATAGGCGGTCAATTATAATGCAAGTTTAAGGCTTGTGAGTTACCAGAAGGTCTTGGAAAGTGCCGCGCCATAAAAACGAAGACTGCCGCATTATCTGTATTCGCAAAACAAAAATCTATTTGCGCGACTTCGAGCTACGTTTTGACTTAGCGTTAGAGGATGACTTGCTCCGAGCTTTGTTCGGGCCATCATCAGCCGCATTTATAGTCGGCTCTTGCGCCTGACGTTTCATTGCCTCAAGCCAAGCTTGTTGGGCCTTCTGCCTTGCTTCTAGTTGAACTTGCTGGCTTGTCCGAATGTATGCCTTCAGCGTAGTTCGAGTGTCTGTGTGGTTGAGCGCGGCTCTGACAACCGAGACGTCTGCCCCAGTATTGGCCATTGATGAGGCCAAACTTCTGCGCAAATCGTGTATCCACAGATCGCTCATTTCAAGCTTCTCGCGCAACGTTTCCCATGCGTTGCCTGGATCTACCATGTGCCCGGCCGCTCCTTTCCCGGGAAAGACACGTGATTCTTAACTTTAGCTGGAGTCGTATTTCACAAAGGGGTGTTCATATGATTCAACGAGTCGATTGCGGCTTGGCCTTCCGTAACATTCGAGACATTGTGTCGGATATAGTCGTCATTAACTTTCTGGGAACCCGTCACAAATCTTTGCCTAATCTTCAAGACAACTGTAAGCACGAAAAGACCCGAACCCAGAACTACCAGGTCACCAACAGATTTGGGTATATACGTCAAACGCGGCTCGAAACCGAGCATAGTACAGCGGCCCAATCTTTAATACTAGTAAAACCGAAACACAACCCGATAAACCACGATGACATCAAAATTAGAGCGCCTAATCAAAATGGAAGACGAAATTCTGCGAGATGTTCGAAGTCCAGCCAAGAACAGTCTACGACGATATTCGAGAGTTGAAAGAGCGCTGCGGGCTGGACATCGAATTCGATAGATTCAAAAACGGCTACTACAATAAAAATCCGAAAAAGCAGCTACCGACATTCGAGCTTTCTGACGGCGAGCTGTTTGCCATCACACTCGGGAATGAAATGCTGTCAGAGTACACAGGTACATCGTTCGAGCCAATCTTGAGTAGCGCGCTCGAGAAGATCTACGAGCGCATGCCAGACCGCTCTGAAGTTGACTTGGGCGAACTACGGAGCATGGTGAATTTCAACGCCGGCTCTGTGATCAAAATCAAGCGAAGAACGTTTTTCGATTTCAACAGCGCCTGCGAAAAGAATTTAGTGATGACGCTGGAATATTTCACAGCCAGCCGAGGTGAAGTAACAAAGCGCGAGATTGAGCCGTACAGGCTACTAGAAAGCAGAGGTACCTGGTACGTGGTGGCGCATTGCCGCATGCGCAATGCACTAAGACTCTTCGCACTGCATAGGATGCGCGATTACTTTATTAAGGACGAAAAATTTACACCGATAGATGACGGGAAAATTCAAGAGTGGATTGATTCTGCGTTTTTCCTGGAGCACACGGAAAAAGAAAGCAACATCAAGATCAAGTTTGACCCTGACGCCAGTCGATACATTCGAGAGCGGAAGTGGCATCCATCGCAAGAATTGATTGAGCATCAAGACGGCAGCTGCACTCTATCTTTTACGGCACCCAGCCTTGACGAAATCAAAAGGTGGGTCATGTCTTATGGCGCTCAAGCTGAAGTCCTGGAGCCGGAAGAACTCAAGTTGCTCATGCGCGTGGAATTCGAGGCGGCGCTGCAAATCTACAAGAAAGACGGAAGCTACTAGTCGGGCAACTTCTCGGCCTGCACGGTCTTAGTTCGATAGATTTGCGCTTCCACCACAAGTATTAACTTGCTACATTTGCTGTCCATAACAGTTTTAGTGTCGACAGAATAACCGCGCATCGGCAAGCGTGCGCAGACGATAGAAATTTCGTGGCGGTCATAGAGATACTTGTATTCACTCGACGGAAATTCTCTCACAGCAACAACGACCTCACCGTCGAATGCGGCTGCTCTCTCGCAATCAGCCTGGAGATCGGGACTGCTGCGGTCGACTGATATTTGAACTTGCCGCTTGGCTGGCTCAGGAGAATCGGTTGGCATGTAACTACCCCTAATACTGGGTGTTGCCCCGCTTAGTTGGCTGATGCGGGTGGGTCTGGACTAATCCAATTTAAATGAGGTAACTGCAGCATGTTCGCAGTACAGAAAAAATTTGGCGGGTTCTCAGTAATTAATCAAACGGAAAGACAACATGACTGCAGATATTTTGCAGTGAAGTCCTATATGCTTAAACAAACGCCGATTTGATACTCTGCTTGCGGGCGCTTAACCAGTCAGCTAAAGCGAGGTGCTTATGGTTATTCACTCATACGGCTATGCAGCATCGTCGGAAGCAGATGCTGGAAGTCGAAATCGTTCTCGTGACTTGTTGCTCCAGAATTTCGATCTGGTGCTTAAATGCCACCACAAAATACTCAGTTGCGCAGAGTATTTTTTCTGCCAGCCGTCATTTGCAAGTTGCTCGTGGCCCTACGTCGGCGGCGACGGTCCGCTTCCAATCGGTTACCTTCTAATTGGTTGGCTCGAAGGTACACTTGTTGAGCAGTGTACAAAATGTACTGACAATGTGTACTTGACGTCCTTCAGTGGATCAATGCTATCAAACAGCACTTGCTGGACCGGAATTTGCCGCAGCTGCCGATCTTTCATTTCAGGCAAAGGCTCTACGCATAAATCTTTCATCGAGCGAATTCAGTTCATTGCAAACCTGCGCCGAAAGTATCCCGCACAAGTATCTGAGTGGACCGAGTACAACGGTCATATCTTCAGCTGGGGCGGCAATGGCCTGCAACCATCGAAAAAGAGACGGCTAACAATAAAAGCGACGGCGAATCCAATTCCATTCGATCTCCTTTTGTCTGAACTTGCCAGTGGCGTCGAGCGTTTAAACGATCTTCCCAACGTGGAGTTGTTAGAGTTTTCAACCGGAATCAAGTTAGGCAGAGGAACTCAGATAAGCAGTGAACTTTATAGTTGAGAATTCCTTCTTATGAGCCCCCCCTGTTTCTAACTGACACAACTTACGTGATCGGCTGATGCCCGCATCACACAGGCATCAACCAATCTCAAGTGCGCATATCGTTACGCGAAAACGAAAAACGCTACTCTGAACACCGGACCGATCACTGGAATGGTGCCGAGAACTTTCTCTGCCATCCAGATCAGCGCCTTGTTGAACAGTCTGCTCAAAACATTTCTTTTGCGGTTCTTCATGACTCGCCCTCCTAAACGTGTATGTGGATTTCACGTCGGAACGCGCGCAAAGACGCAGGCTTATTCATCCGCTAAACAGCTCAATTTCAATCCCAAAAAATTGCCAGCCTGGTCCCTACGCGCGGCTTCTACTCGAAGGGCGTGCCAGGAGCTTTGCAAGCAAATATGCATCAACTCGTCTCAGTATGATGAGCATAGCTTCCTCCGGGTCAATAAGGGACACAAAACCACTACTATCCAGTCTAACCCAGCCTTTGAAATCTGCGCAACTCACCCTTCATCCATTATTAAGTAAAGGTTCAAATTAAAATGTCTTGAAACCGCTGAGCCAAATATCAAGTAAATTAGCGTCCGGAGCGTTTTCAGCGAGGCGGTGTCATGCGATTCAAAACTGACCCATTCTTACTTGAACTAGAAGCTGGCAAAAAGGAAGAACTGCATCGCATTCTCTCGCGACTCTCATCGTCTGATGAGAGCATCCTCAGGCTGACAAAGGATATCGCAGCTTTTACTTACAGCGAGGAGCGTCAAAAATCCGACGTCATTGAGAATCGCGCATTTGGCTTGATGCAATTTGCCAAAGTCGGATTGACCATCATCATCGGAATAGCCGGGCTGATCGCTACAACTAACGTGCATGATACCCCGTTCCGAGAATCGCTTATTTTCCTGCTTTCCATCGCCGCTGCTTTTCTGGCCAAGCTGTTTTATCGCGGACTGAATGTCGTAAAAATCGGAAGCTTTTTTCGCCCTCAATTCGATGCTTACGTCAAGCCAAATGAAAAAGACATCTATGAAACGCAAGACGGCGAAACATACATGGTGGCATTGAAGCATCACATTGCGAGCACGATCTGGTATTTGCAGTACACCGCAAATGATAATCACATTCGCAGCATTCAGTGTAAGTGCTGCTACGTCAATTCCTTTGGTTTTCTCATCGCGTTTCTTGCGTTCTTTGTCTTGAGTATGGTGCATTTGCTGGAACCAAGCCTTACACTGAACATGCCAGAGCACCGGATCATCGGCGCCATCCTCTTGGCTCTGGCTTTGACAGCCGACAATATCGCGCAATCAATGCGTTTGGGTTGGTTCGATATTGAACCAGCACCAGCAGAAGCAACAACGGCATGATGGTTTAGGAATCGTTGAATCTCAATTCAGGAGTCTAGACTAGTCCTGAATTACTGATACCAAACCCTGCTGTCTCGGTTAATCGCACACAGTCGCTGAAAAACGACACCTTGCAATAATCGAAGCAATCGAATATAATCGAAATATTCGAAATCATCCAAATTAGGTGCCACATGGTTCAATCAACCTCACTCAGAGAACCAATTTACGCTGAAAGAGAGCAGGCGGCTGCTGTACAGGCGTTTGGCAAAGCGCTGCATACTATTAAACAGGCACGCCTGGTAGGTCCAGAGGGGCAAGAAATACCGCTTCCTGAGCCCCTTTACCGTGTTCTTGAGCAGGTTGTTCCATTACTTGCAGCCGACATGGCAGTGTCAATTGTTCCAGTTGGACATTTGCTTACTACGCAAGAAGCAGCGGATTTGCTCAATGTGTCGAGACCGTATCTCATCAAACTTCTACAAGAAGGAGACATCAGTTTCGAGCGAGTGGGAACGCATCGACGCATTCGATTCGAAGATCTCATGGAGTATAAACACAAGCGCGACAAGAAGCGTAGAAGCGCGTTAAAGAAACTCACGAAGATGGCACAGGAAGCTAGCCTTTACGATGAGGAGTAAATCGCTTGGCAGTTTTTCCAGCTGTTCTTGACGCGTGTGTTCTTTTCAATCGTCCCGTAACAGATACCCTTCTGCGGGCGGTCGAATACGGGCTCTACCGTGTGCATTGGTCACAGCTTATTCTTGACGAGACTACGCGAAACCTCATAAAACGAAGAAAAATGAATGACGCTCAAGCAGCACATTTACAAGAAGAGATGGCTAAAGCCTTTCCAGAAGCAATGGTGTCCGTACCGGACAAGCTAATCGAGCAGATGACCAATGATGAAGGCGATCGCCATGTCACTGCTGCCGCTGTAGTCGCTCAGGCGCAAGTGATCGTGACTTTCAACATAGACCACTTCAAACCGAAAGATCTTGAACCATGGAATCTCGAAGCGCAGCACCCAGACGTATTTCTATCGCATCTGTTCGACCTGGATTCTTTTCTCTTCCTTCAAATAATCGAAGAACAAGCTGAAGACTTGACTGACGTGAGCGTGCCAGAGCTTTTAATGAAGCTTGAACCACATGTACCAAATTTTGTTTTACAGGTTCGCTCGCTCGCATCGTCGTAGATGATAGTGGGAAAACCCTCAAAAACTTCAGTCAAGGTCGGCGCTTATTGACTACCTCAGAATAGACATCACGAAAAACTTAGCGCCAATTTTTGGCAAAGTCCTGACATGACGTTTGGTCAGCTGGTAACTTCAAACAGACCCAAGATCGGAATCACTCAAGTTTAGTCGGAGCATCGCGAACGTTCAGCAGGTGTCGATCTACTCAAGCCAATCTTCGAGCGCAGCGTTACCCGGCAAAGGACGCGCAGGATAGTGTTTCGTCTTACCGTTCGCTTCGTAAACGATCTTACTGCCGTTTTTCTTTTCTACTGTAACTGTTTCAATTTTCTCGCCATTTTTCTTTGATTCAGTCACGCTCACGACATCTCGCTCCCTGCGTGCGTGTTCGGCAATCTTGTGTTGAACTTCGTTGGCGCTTTTCACGATTTCGTCCCAGGATTTCAACTTAGGCAATTCATCAGGGGCTGAATGCTTGACGCCCTTTTCTGCCTTGTCGTACAAAGGTTGTGATTTAGTGTCATTGAATTGTTTAAGCAAATCATCACAGGAAGGAAGGTCACAGGTCGGCAAAAAACTCTTTGAAGCGCTGATCGCTTTCTTGTATAAGTCGTTGCCGCCCTGGGTGAAAAGCGCTTCTGTAGAAAGTGCCGTAGTAAATTTCTGGCTGGATTCGGTGCGACCTTCAAAACTCTCAGCGGCTGAATTAAATGCCATTTCCGTATTCCTCACTTTTGCTCGACGCATGGGCGTTCTCTACCGATGGAGGGAGAATACGGAAAACTTGTATACAAGTTGTTTGCGTGCTTGCTGACGCGAATTCTGAAACCAGGTCTATACGCGCAAGGTTATTCTGCTCCTGCTCGAACTAAGTTTCGTGACCCTCCACTAAACATCGACACAAAAGTCTGGATCCTGGCGACGATTCGGGCATAATCTATTGCAATCTAGTGCGCAGGCACACAGCCGCAGCAGGGAAGGGGCAGCTCTGAATCTACTATCAAATCTCAATGCCAATCAGAAGGGACTGCTCTTGATACTGGTTCCTATCGTTTTTGAATTGATTTCCCTTTCGGTATTGGCAGGCACGCTCCTCTCCGCTGAAAAAGAGCTCACCACTCTGGAGCACGAGCAGCAAGTACTTCTCGATCTGCACAACATCGCCCGAATTTGCACACAAGCCTTTTTTGTGGTTGGTCGTAGCGACCAATCCGCAGACACCACCGAAGCTTTACGCGAGCTGGAGAAAGTCGAAGAACTCCTCAACACCATAACGAAAAATCGAGCCCTCAATCGAACTATCAGTCCTGAATTGAACGAAGTCATGGATGAAGCACAGTCGATGCTGCGAAGCATCTTAGCTATCGAGCAACAAGCAAAACGATATTTACTGGGTCCTCACGAGAGAATCACCCACATCGACGGCTTCCGCAGAGAAGTGGTGTCAACTGTAATTCAGTTCAGTGAACTATCGCACAAAATCGTCGCTATAGAATCAACTGTAGAAGCGACCAATGAGCAAGCGGTGTCAACCATCCGCCTCAAACTGAGTTTGTTGCTCTTATCAATCATTTCTTTGAGTGTACTCCTCACAATCGGACTGGTTTCGCTGTTTACGCGCGACTTACTTGGACGACTGTCATTGGTGAGCGATAGCGCAATCAAGCTAGCCATACGCGAGAAGTTGCCGCCATCTCAAGGCGGCAAAGACGAAATCGCCCAACTTGATCGAGCGCTCCATGATGCCGAGACAATTTTGACCGATGCTCGCATGCATGAAATGGCTATCCTAGACAACGCAAAGGACGTCTTATGCTCGTTAGACAAAAATCTGAAATTCGTCACGGTAGGTGATTCTGCAGTAAAAGAGTGGTCGTTCGAGCAATCGTCTTTAATCGGGAAATCTCTATTGACCCTGGTGACTGCCGGTACTCTAGAGGTCACTAAAAACACACTTCAGCGCATAGGAACTGGTCCAGCGGAAGGCACACTTGAAAATGCCATAGTCTGCGGAGACCGCTCGATAAAATACTTGCGCTGGTCGATACGTTGGCTAACGGCAAAGCAGATCTATTCTTGCGTCGTACATGACATTACAGAACTGGTAGAAATAGAACAATTGAAAAATCAGTTCCTCAGAATTGTCAGTCACGATCTGCGCACACCACTCAATTCTATCGGGCTGAGTGTTGACCTGCTTCTTTCAGGAAGGAACGGCATTCCAGGTACAGCCGTTGAAACGCAGCTACTCAAAATTCAACCGATCAGAGTTCGATTAAAGACTCTTATTGACGAACTTCTCGATTTAGAAAAATTGAAATCAGGAACCTTTGTTACTAATACAAAGTGCTTGCGAGTACATGGCTTTTGCTCACTGGGAATTGAGGCGGTGAGCTCATTAGCAGAAGCCGCTCAGATAACTATAGTAAGACCGATGAACGACGCTTTTGTTATGGGCGATGAGGGACGCCTGATTCAAGTCGTCGTCAATTTGCTATCCAATGCAATAAAGTTCTCCCCACCTGGATCGCGCATTACTGTAAAAATCGAAAAGCAAGCAGACGTCGTGGAAGTGCAGATTTCTGACCAGGGATGCGGTGTGCCTCCCGAAGATTTGAGCGTCGTTTTTCAAAAGTACAAGCAATCGAGAGCTACCGCGAACCGCACTAAAGTTCATAGCAGTGGACTGGGGCTAGCTATAGTGAAATCAATAATCGAAGCACACGGCGGAACTCTGGGAGTATTTAACAATCAGGATGCCGGAAGCACTTTCTGGTTCAATTTGCCTCGCTATCGCAATCCCGAAATCGAAGATGAGGAGCTCTAATATGAACCTGCTCCAGCGAGGCATACTGGTCACAACTTTTCCGCTTATTTGCCAGATCCTGTTTGTTGGCTGGCTGAGTTTTCTTTTGTGGCAAGTTCAAACATCACTAATCAGAATTTCGCACGCACATCAGATTACGAAAGAGACACACGAGTTAGTTGCGAATCTCACTCAAGAGAACGTTATGAATTTACTTTCTCTGGAGCCGCAGCCAATCGCAGCTACCATGGACAAATTCAATAAAAGCATCGACCATTTAGCATCCGAGACCAAAGACGACCTGGCACTGCAAGAACAATTGAACAAAGTACGGGCAGCATCCGATAACAATTTCCGCGTCATCTTGCTTCGCGCCAGGCATGGACCACAGTGGCATCAGCTCGAGATCGATCGCCAATTAATGAAATACAGCAGTATTTTTTACTCTGCCAGTTCAGCCCTGATCGATCAAGTGGAAATGAAATACGGGGCGCATCCGGTCGATATAGACAATTTAAAAATGTACATTGCCTCGGCTATCGCCTTTGCCGTTCCAAGCAGCCTGATTATCTCGTTTTTGCTAGCTCGAAGTTACGCGCGTGGAATTCGAAACCCATTAACACACATTTGTGCGAACAGCCAGTTGATGTCCAATGAGCAACCACTCCTGGAACCACTTAAGAGTCATGACGAAATTGGTCGTTTAGATCGCCTGATCCATCAAGTTGCACGATCGCTGGAAGAGACTCTCGCCAGAGAAAGAGATCTCATTAGCAATGCCGCAGAACTGATCTGTGTTATCGATGTTAATGGATTTTTCGTTAGCGCGAACCCTTACGCCGAGCGCCTTCTTGGCGTTAAATCTGAACAAATTATCGGCAAGCACTTAGTCGATGTGGTGGCTCAGCACGATAGAAGCACAGCAGACGACAAGATCGGAAAGACACACGCTGATCAGGGATCGTCTGTTTTTGACCTACAGCTTGTGAGAGCAGACGGTGAACTGATTGATACTACCTGGTCAATTTTCTGGTCAGCGATGAGGCAAAGTTTCTTTTGCGTGGTGCAAGACGTTACGGAGCAAAAAAAGGTTGACCGCATGCGTCAAGATTTTGTGGATATGATTAGCCATGACCTTCGCAGTCCGCTTTGCGCGATCAATGTTTCGCTAGAAGTTGCGTATGAGCACGCAAAGCGGCTTGGACTAGATGACACCTTATCAGAATTGAAGTCTTCTATAAAAAACACAGAGCTCTTGATAAATTTCGTTAATAGCCTTCTCGATTTCCAGAAGTTGAAGTCAGGCAAAATGGAAATTCAGCGAGTGAGATGCGACATAGTGCAGCTAATATCGCAAGCATCCGATTTGGTGCTCAGTTCTGCGGAAGCGAAAGGCATCAATGTCGAGATTCCATCCAATCAATGTTTCGTCGAATGCGATCCTCAAAAAATAATTCAAACAGTAATGAATTTACTCAGCAACGCCATCAAGTTTTCAAACAAGAACACCAGTGTGTGCGTCTCAATCGAACATCTTGCGAATTTTACAAAGGTGCTGGTCAGCGACAATGGTCCCGGGATTCCGGAGGAAAACCGCGAAAACATTTTTGATGCCTTCTATCAAATCGGCGCAGCCAACTCAAAAGAAGGCACTGGGCTCGGTCTGGCGATATGTAAGCTAATCATTGAAACGCACGGCGGAACAATCGGCGTCACAGGCAACCATCCTAACGGCAGCATCTTTTGGTTCACGCTGCCCAACTCGCAATAACTAAACTACTCCTGATTATCGAGTAGATAGCCGGACCCTTGCACGGTGCGAATCAGATCAGACTTACCGGCACTCTCCAGCTTCTGTCGAAGGTTTCGCATCCAACTTCTTACCGTCTGGCTGGAGGCACTTTTATCTGATGGCCATACCGCATCTAGTATGTCTTTCGATCCGAAAAAACGATTCGGATGTCTCAAAAAATGCTCAAGCAGTGCAGATTCAGTTGGCATCAAGCGATAGGGAACGTTATCCACGAACATAGTATGCGAAGGCGCGTGCAGAACCAAATTCCCGCATCTCAGCTCATTATGGAGCAGACCAGCTGTTCTGCGCATTACGCTGCGAATGCGGCTTGAAAGTTCTCTCACGTCAAACGGTTTAACGAGATAGTCATCAGCGCCAATATCCAATCCTTCTAATTTATCTGTTATTTCGCCGCGCCCAGTCAGAAAAATAATGGGCGTTCTCCCGCCGGTTGCACGGAATCGCTTGCAGACCTCGGTTCCAGAAATCCCTGGCAAAGTACGATCTAACAGCACGACATCGAACTGAAAATTACTCAACATCTGCAGAGCGTCTTCGCCCGTGTTGACCGATTCGAAAAGATAACCTTCGTCAGAAAACCAAATTTTGAGTTTCTCTGCTAATTCGCCATCGTCTTCGACCAGCAATAATTTTGCCACTTTTCATAATCTCGGCCAAACACACACAAAATAGCATATTCCCCTAGGCCACCATGGCTAAATTCTTTCGCGCAGCCTCCAGTCCCTTGGCAGCTGCGATGGCAAAACTTACTCTGGCAAGGGTGAGATCTGCTTCTTCCGTGAGACCAAAACCCATCATCAGACCTAGATTATTTTCTGCACTCGGGCATCCTCTTGATACAGCCTCTTCGAGGAGGAATCTGGCGATAGTGTAATTTCTTTCCACGTGGATCCCCTGCACATACATGTAAGCCAGGTTTGAAAGTGCGGAGAGGCAGCCATGGTTGCACGCAGTCTTGAACCAGTAATAGGCCGCGGAACTGTTCCGATCAATATCTGTGCCAGCCAGAAGCGCGACGGCAAAGGAATTTTGTGCCTCAGCATCATTTTCCAGAGCTCGCAGCCACAATTCGCTTGTTGCAATGTTGAAGGCTATTTTCTGTTCTGGAGCAAAATTTTGAAAACCGCATTCCATGTGTCAAAATTCCTTGTGATTGAATTTCCTGGCGATTAAGGTTCCTGGTGATTGAAGTTCCTGGTGATTGTTGATGCCTGTAGTCTTTGCTGATAAGAGTTCAGCAGTCACGCTGATTGCGATAGCGAAACTTCAAGTGAACTCAAGATAGACTAGAGAGCGTGCAAAATGCGTGCAACTCTAATGCCAGGCTAGCGGCTGGCATTTCCCAAATTTGACATCAGACGCTTCAATCTGTCTCTATCTTTATCGTAATTAGAACGACCGACCTCTTCATCGATATGAGTGCCGATAGCCGCTCCCGCTAACGAAAAGACAGCAGCACCAACTAACATGGCCGGGAGCTTCGGAAATGCATTCACTGCTCGCCCGAGAAACGCAGCACCAGCCTCTCCCTCACAACATTGACTGAGAGAGCGGAGGAAATTCATTCTCAACCGAGCACCGGCTCCTGCTCCCAGTATTGAACCGGCAGTGACACCAAGAAAACCAGCACCGATCTCTGTTCTGGCTGTCTGTTCATACAGTTGCCGCTCTCTATTGCTGGTGTCAGAACAACCTCCGTCCACTCTTGTTTTATATATGTCATGAAAAAGTTTGACATCTTCTTTTCTGATACCACTATTCAATCCCCAGGAGGCTCTGCTAAGTCCTTTTAAATCGTCAAAATTTGCAGACAATTCATCAAGCATGGCTTCGCGGCGAGATTCTGCAGGATTTATCCAGGTGCGCAGAGATGACGGCAGTCTTAAAGGATTGTGCTTATATGTTTCAATATCCGCCTCTGTTATTTGAGTTCGATCCCGAGAAATGGTCTGGAAAGAGTCGTTGAACTCTTTATAAAATTCTTCGGCTGTCAGTGCCGGTTTGGCGTTAACTGGTCTTGCTTGCTTTCCAATCAGATCTAGATATTGATTCGTCAAAGCGGAGGGTGAATGTTCGCCAAACGATGAAGGCTTCTCGTGGTCATCGGATACGGATTTCTTTGCTAAACGCGTATCTTCGCATTTTGTCGAACTCTCAAGTGTCATATCTTTACTCCAAGCTATCTTTTGAAAAGATGCACCAAAAATGCTTCACCTTCGGACACCGTCACCTTAGCAACACAAGTGTGCAAATACCGTGCAACTGCAAAAGCCGCGCAATTGAGCAATTGCCACAGCTTTGCACGCTATTTGCACCCGGAAAAATCTATGTTTAACGTACCTATATCTGAGGCAAGCGTATATGGCAAGTGAGATCAAAACCGAAGAATTTGCCCTGACTGGCAAAAACGAGCAGTCATCGGTGGCAGCCGCGCTGTTGGCTGATACCTACAATGCTGTGAAATTTGCCGACAAGTATCCGACCTGGATGTATGAGACTGTCCAACCGCTGTTGCTTGGTTTGGCGAGCGACAATAACGATAAATTAGATGAACGACAAAAAAACTTCTTTTCACCAGGCGAAACAATTGCGGCTGAGGAATCCAGTAAAAAGAATGAGCCTCGTATTGATTTTGATAAAGTTCCACGTCCCGGCGATTTTAGAGGCAGTATCCAGATTGATGGAGTCGAACGTGAATATCTGCTGCACGTGCCACCCGGCTACAGCGGCAGCCAACCAATACCACTCGTGGTGGCTTTGCATGGATTAGGCGGCAACGCCAGCCAGTTTGCGCGTGAGAGCAACATAAGCACCCTGGCCGACAAACATAACTTTATTGTAGTTTATCCAGATGCAAGACCATGGTTCGGCGAGAAACAATTGAAGATCTGGGACGCTGCTAACGGTCTGGTGAACGGGAACCAGGGCGACAACGAACTCAAGTTTTTACGGTCCATAATTGAGAAAACTCAAAGCCAAGCCAGCATCGACAGCCAGCGCATATACGTGACCGGAATTTCGAACGGTGGCATGATGACGTTTGATGCAGCGGCGGCTCTGTCCGACAAAATTGCAGCGATTGCCGTCGTCAGCGGTGCGATGAGTGGTAAAGAAAAGCCACCCAGTCAACCGCTCTCAGTACTAAATATACATGGCACCGATGACGCCATTATTCCAATCGAGGGTGTCGAAGGAGTGCCTTCTCTTCTTTCCGAGGCAGGAATTCCAACGCTTAAGCCAAACTGGTATGTGTCGAATTATTGGAATGCAGTTAATGGCAACGCAGAACCATCGCAAATCGAATTTAAGGAGAATCAGGTCATTGAGCGCTGGACCAATTCTAAAAGCGGCGCCGAAGTCGAGCAGAGGATCATAATAGGTGGACGGCATAAACTGGATGAACCAGCACAGACAGCCGATGCTATCTGGCAATTTTTTATGCGCCACCCAAAGATCGCTTCAACTGAGACCAAAACTCCACCGCATGATCATCCTCAAGACTCAGTAGCCGAACAAGCAAATGAAAACAGCAACACTGTTCTACCAAACTCACAGATAGGACATTTAGTGGAGCGTGTGCAGAACCTTCCTGATGGCTCCTTCAACCCCGGCAAGCTCTACTCGAAGCTAGAAGGTGGCTTGCACAATAAGCTGAGCACTAGATGCGATCAGTTAATCAGGGCAATAAATACTGCGTCGAAACAGGGAAACCATTTTGAGTTAAAGCTGAATCAGTCTGAAAAAATTCCATTGTCGACTCAAGTTCCTGCGCTTGGCACCACGGTTAGCCTGGACGATCTCGAAATCGGCAATCTATCGTTTGATATGAGCAAAGAAAACAATCTGGTGCACGTAGAGCATGTTGCCGGTCTGACAATACATGGCAACTTCTGGGGGTGGAACTTATCGAGTCGCGTGGATCAACTCGCTGAGCAGGTAAACAGGGAAGGGCAGCATTTTTACCGCCTTCAATTCGACAACCCGATGCCGTATGTACTTCGACAGGTTTCGATGACTCCAGAGAAGTTGTCCGTTGATGTCAGAATGGAAACGGATGGAACGGCGACGATTATGCGCTAGGCTAGAAAGCTTTCCTGACTTATACAAAACTCGCCACGCTGGATCCAAGGGTTTATCAGCTAAATAGCTGCTTATCTCTGCAAGAACCGTGCTTCTTGAATAACCTCACTCGCCATTAACTGCTATTCAGTTGCCCTATTCAAGCCTAATCGACAAAATTGGCAAAGTTCTGGCAATCGAACCGTCCTGCCCACCGGTTTAATTAGCCTTTTTGCCAAAAATAACTTACTATCTTCAACACCCTTGGCATCCTTCTTACCAGTACCCCCTGCTCTTCAACAACGCCTTGGACGTGTCATTAAATGGCATCGGACAAACCTGATTCTATTGAACGGGCACCTGCCCCGACAAACGCTGTCTGGACTTCCGATCTAATGGACGGCGGACGTATACAGCGGCGCATAAACAGGGCCCTGAGCGAGTCGCTGGGATTGCCGAAGGTAGCCATCGACTTTGCCGACAATCAAGACCATACAGTTGCTCTAAACAACAACGCGGTTCAGCAAGACTCACGCTCGCCCGACGAACGAGTGCGCGACCCGAAAAAAGCCGATGAGCGCGGGCTCGGTCTCGAACACGCACATGAGCAGGATACACGCCCGCCTGACGAGCGCGTGCGTCCTGCTCAAAAAGCAGATGCCAGCTGGGATCCATATGAATCGCTGCAAGCAGGCAACGGCGATTTATCCGATCTTTTAAATCAAGTAAGCAACTATCGCGGCGCCGAAATTCACTTAAAAGTAGAACCCGGCACATACACTGCTAAGCCGGGTGAAACGCTCGAACGCATCGCTGAAAAGCACCTCGGTCCTACCGCAACGAAGGAACAAATAGCACAGCATGCCGGGGAGATAGCTCGCTACAATCAAATTTCGCCAACAAGAGAAGCCGGATTCGGTCTGCATGTTCTGCGGCCGAACGAACAAGTTAGATTGCCTGGACACGACAAAGACGGAAGCACGATCTTCACAGACTCGCAGGGCACACGCTTCACCTACAGCACCGACGGCAAAACAAAAGCTGAATTCAAAGACGGCACCACTTACGTCCGTACTCCTGACGCATCAGGCGGATACACCGACGTTCACAACGGACCCAGACCGGAAGATCGTTTCGAAGTCACAATCAACAAGGATGGCAGTGTCGAGAAAACAACTCGTGCAGAGGCACCAACACAGGACAAAAATGCCGAAAGAGAAAAGCTCGATCATCTTGCTGACACTAAAATAGGACTACTCAAAGAACGCGCTCAATTCAAAGAAGACATGATAGCTTTCGAGCAACGCGCCAGAGAGCAGCACCTGAGCGACGAAGAAGTGGCGAAAACTTATCACGAAATCTCTCGGGTGCTTGAAGCAAAAGGCACGCAACCGATGGACGATCGCAAAAGAGTGCGCGTCGCTCTTGGCATAATGGCGGTGGCAGCCGAGCCGACTTCTAACGATCAAGGGATGCACAATACCTGCAATGTCACGGCAATAGAAAACAGATTATTCACGCGCGAACCATCCAGCGCTGCGAAATTAGTCGCAGATGTCGCCACCACCGGCAAATACACTGCGCCTGACGGAACCACAGTGAAATTAGACAGGTCCAGCTTCTCCACATTCGGCGAAGAAGCCAACAACGCGGCCCGCGGCACAAACGAACGAAATTACGCCAGCCAACTCTTCAACGTCACGGCAGTGAATTTGCTTCTGGTGAAACACAACGAAGCCACCATTCCTCCAGGCGATCTTCGATACAGCCAGGAACGGTCGACAGGTCACAAAGACAGCGGAGAACGCCTTCGCGACTACTCTACTAATCCGCCCACCAAGATCGCTGAAGATCCTAATGAAGCTGCCATGTTTAACGGCATGCTCACTATCAATACGACGCTTACTGGTCGTTTCGAACCGCAAGCTTTCATGAGCCACAAAGATTCAATAACGGCGCAGGACGACAAGATCGCTTCATATGCAACCAAAGAAGAATTTGAAGCGAAACTAGCGGCAGCCAAAGCCGACGGTACCTTTCCAATCGTGCTGGGCGTGCACGCAAGCAATCGTCCATTCTTCGACCCGAATTCGAAACGTCCGTTACATGTGGACCAGGCACTCGCGGACGGTCACATTGTTTTGGTGACGGGTTACGACCCAGTCAAGCACACTGTCACCTACGATAATCAGTGGGGTAACAGCGAAGATCACAGTGATGACAAGCCGGTTTCGATTGATGACATGTTCAAGGCGACAAAGCGTGTGTCAGCGACTGAGTGGCTCGATCGCATTGAGCAGAGACACTCGCAGATGACGGAAAACCAATATGCAAATAACATCGAGAAACTCGTGAAAAATTACGAGATGCTTTGGAACGCTCAGAAAGGTGGCGATGTGCCTGGAGCAGTAGATGAGCAGGATCAGCTAGCAGCGATCGCTAAAGTCAACGCAATGCTGAAAAAGATCAGCCCGGCACGAGCCGATCTGGTGCGGAAACACTTGAAGGATTTTCTGGAGCATAATGAAGACCCTCCAGCTGTGAATAATACAATCGCCCCGCCAGTAGCAAACTGATTCAAGATTCATAGAACCGCACTGAATTGTACCCGATGTCAAAATACTATTTTTTTAGTGGACCACAATCTGGAAACGTTAACCCAACTCTTGCTATTGCGCAGGGTCTCGTAGAGCGCGGCAACCAGGTTGTGTATTACTTGACGGAGGAATATAGAGACGTCATTGAAAGCACTGGTGCAACCTTTCGTAGCTACAATTCGGTCTTGAAAAGCTCCATCGGTAAACCTCAGTCCGATACGCAGAGTAATCGAGACCTGCAAGTGAGCGCTCCCTGGATTAATAGCAACTTGGTTAAGGAGTGCTCAATCGTTGTGCCAAACGTGCTCCAAGATTTGAACACCGAAGCAAAGCCAGATGCCATCATTTACGGACAAATGGCACTTTGGGGACGAATGCTCGCACAGATTCTGCAGATACCAGCCGTGTTGCTTCGGCCAACATTCGCGTCGAACGAGCACTTCAATCTTCTTGAAACGTTGCACAAAATGTTTTACACCGCTGAACAAAGACAGGAACGTACTTTAACGTTTGCGAAAGCAAATAAGGAGATGCATGAACTTTGCGAACACTATGCTATTGAGCCATTTCCGGTTACTGACGCGATGGATTACGGCGAACCCTTAACGCTAGTGACACAGCCACGCTCGTTTCAATATGAGGGCACCACCTTCGACAAACGCTTTCACTTTGTTGGACCGTGCATCCTACCGCGTCCTGATTTCAGTCATTTCCCACTTGAGCAAATTGAGTCGAAGCCAACTCTGTACATCTCTTTGGGCACCGCATTCAATGGCAATTCGGAATTCTACAATATGTGCTTTAAGGCCTTTTCTGATACCAAATGGCAGGTCGTGCAATCCATCGGCAATCGGTTGAAATTAGAGCAGCTTGACCCCGTGCCAAACAACTTCATTGTCTCCCCATACGTGCCGCAGCTTGATGTATTAAAACGATCAGACATATTTGTGACGCACGGTGGAATGAACAGTGTGATGGAGGGACTAAGCAATGGGGTGCCGCTTGTCGTTGTCCCACAATCGGGCGAGCAGATGTTGAGCGCGCAACGCGTTGAGCAACTGGGTATCGGTCTTGCCCTGCACCCTCGCGACGTCACAGTATCCAGCCTGCGGAAGGCAGTCGAACAAATCTCCAGTCAGTCCTCTTATCGTGAACGCGCAAGTTCACTTCAGGAGGATATACAACGCGCTGGCGGCTACCAAACAGCAGTGGATGCTATTACCACTTACACAAAAAATCGCAAATTGCCCGGGTACTCAATCCTTTGACGACGCTTAATTTGACTCCGCAAAAAGGAATGAGCCGGAAATTCTTCTACTGCGCGCGAACCGTTATTGCGGAGCCAGGCAGAGGTTTTGCAACATTATCTCTGTCCGATGCTGATGTCGCGTTGCCGCCCTTGTACTTCAGTGTGAAGTGCTCGCAGACTCCCTTCAGATAAGCCGGCGTCGTGCCATCGTCCTGATACAAATGACCGACGGCAGCACCTTCACTGTCTGGATAGACTTCGTATTTAATCGCATCGCCACCAGGCTGTCCGACAAAATCGACTGCTGCGCCGGTCGGTATGATGCTGCCGGCTTTGACGAAAAGAGGCACCGTATCAAGTGGCGCATCGACCGAAATATACTGACCGCCCTCGTACTTTTTACCGGAGAAATAGTCATACCATTGACCTTTAGGAAGATAAAGATCGCGTTTGGTAACGCCGGGATGTAAAACCGGTGCAGCAAGCAAGGCATCGCCAACCATAAATTCATCGTCGATACCGAGAACATTGTAATCGTCTTGATCTTCGAGAATCAGCGGACGGAACCATGGCGTTCCCGTCTCGTGCGCTTCTGCCAAAACGGTGTAGAGATAAGGCAAAAGGTGATATCTCAACTTTACGAATTTCCGAATGATGTCTTCGTATTTTTTACCGAAGCGCCATGGTTCCTGATCGTTATGATCGACAGCATGATGATTTCTGAGAAACGGAGTCAGGAAACCAATCTGATACGAACGTGTCAAAAATTCCCCGTCACTTCGCCCCATATAGCCGCCGAGATCGGCTCCGACAAAACTCTCGCCGCTCAGACCGAGCGTTTCAAACATCGGGATACTGAGCGCCAGAGCTTCCCATGAAGCGTTGCTGTCACCAGTCCACATGGTGGCATAGCGTTGAATACCAGCGTATCCGCTTCGCGTGATCACATATGGGCGCTCGTCAGGACGCAACCGTTGAAGCCCCTCATAAGTTGCCTTGCACTCCAGAAGAGCGAAAAGATTGCGCATTTTGTCATGCTTTGAATGTTCGCCATCATCGTAGTTGACGACATCTTTCCACAATCCGCCGTCACGACTGACAAAATCGGCAGGTTCGTTCATGTCATTCCAGATGCCTGAAACGCCTGCATCCAATAAGCTTCTGTGTTGGTCGCCCCACCACTTTGCCGCATCGGGCAATGTGTAATCGACAAACACAGACTTCCCTGGCCAGACCTCTCCGACATATGGTTCACCATTTGCCTTTTTGAGGAAGTAGTTATGTACAGTGCCCTCATTGAACACGTTATAAGTGCCGCCTGACTCGTGTTTCACACCCGGGTCGATGATTGTCACAGCTTTCACGCCCTGTTCGTTTAACCACTTTATCAACCCTTTCGGGTCAGGAAAGCGCTCATGGTTCCACGTGAAGACGCGGTAGCCGTCCATGTAGTGAATGTCTAAATGCAGAGCATCCAGTGGAATATTTTCCTTCTTGTAACGGGTAACGACGTCTCTAACTTGCTGTTCGTTCGCGTAGCTGTAGCGGCTTTGCTGATTGCCCAGTGCCCACTTCGGCGGCAGCGGCATGCGCCCTGTAAGTTCTGTATAGCGGTTGAGAATTTTCTTTATGGAAGGTCCATAGAAAAAGTAGTAATTCATTTCACCGCCATCAGCCTGAAAAATAACGTGCTCAGGATCTGTGGACGACAGGTCGAAGTGAGTGCGATAGCTGTTGTCGAAGAAGATGCCATAGGCAGAACCGCGCCAGGCAGAATCGGCGGGGTCCATCAAAAGTCCAATGTAAAACGGGATGCTCTGGTAGATCGGGTCTCGACCGAGCACATAGCCAGGTGTATCCGAACTCCACATCTCATAAGCATCGTGGCGCTTGTCGAGATGCGCCGCCTTTTCGCCCAACCCGTAGAAGTGCTCTTCAGAACTTATGGACTTGGCTGCTGCCACCGCACCAGTCGACGAGTTATATTGCATCGGCAGCCCGTCTGCATTGATCAGTCGGTTAGTGTGCGCATCGTAGAAGGAAATCTTCAAAGGTTTGCGGCTTACAACTACGTGCAGCTCGGATGTGTCCAACGAGAGTTCATCCTTAGTCTGCGAAACCTTGAACGGAACGCTATCCCATTTTGTACGTGCAATTGCCCACGAATGATCGTGCTGCGGCAAACTGGTTTTAAACGCGGCCCGCACGCGCACCAAATCTGGTGCAAGAACTTGCAGACGTATATGGCTATTATCGTCACAATCGATCAACACACCATCATCTGTTTTCGTCATTCCAGCAAAATTGCCAATCGCCTGCATGGTGGTCAAGTCAACAGCGAACGCTTGCGAACCACTTGAAAGCATCAACAGACAAATAAGCAACAGGTACGCCACTACTTTAAAAGACGCTGGGGATCGCATGACATTCCTTTTCGATGAAGGCTGGAGCTGCAGTCTCTGAGGCGGTCAGAACACTTCTGGCAGAGCCGACCAGAATAAGGCAGGTTCTTCCGCTTATCCGCAACAAATATACTAGACCAGCAGATAACCGGCTAGGTAATGCACCGCGCTAATTTGTCCCGCGTCGACTTGTCACACTTTGACTTGTCACACCCTGCCTTCTCCCACGCTGTAGTATCCTTTAGCTCCGACACGCAGGGGAGAATGCAATGCGCGCTTTAACCATCCACGAATATGGCTCACCAGATGTATTCAAGGTGGAAGATATCGAAAAACCGATACCTGGAAATTATCAGGTTCTTGTCGAGGTGAAAAGCTCATCAATCAATCCGGTTGATTGGAAAATTCGCGCTGGTCATTTATCTCTGATAATTCCAAAACATTGGCCGAGAGTATTAGGCGTCGACTGCGCAGGCGTAGTTGCAGAAGTCGGCAGCGCCGTTCGTAAATTCGCGCCTGGTGACAAAGTTTTCGGAATGTCAAACCCGCTTAGAACACCATTTGGAGCGTACTCTCAATACTGCATTTGCGAAAAGGACAGCCTCGCAAAAATGCCAGAGGGACTTTCGTTCGAAGATGCAGCGTCAATTCCAGTTGCCGCACTGACCGCCTACAAAGCCTTCAAGCAGCAAATTAAACTACAGACCGGTCAAACTGTTCTCATCAACGGTGCTTCCGGTGGAGTCGGTAGTTTCGCTGTCCAGATCGCCAGATCGATGGGCGCAAAAATTGTGGCGACATGCGGTGCCGACAATATAGAATTTGTCAAAGAACTCGGCGCCGACGATGTGATCGATTACAAAGAGCAAGACGTGGCGAAGCTTACGCAAAAGTTTGACGGCATATTTGATGCCAGCGCGAAGCTGAATTTTCGTACAGCGTCGAAGATGTTGAACAAGCATGGTGTCTACGTTACAACGGTACCGGATGCATACACGATTCTCGGCTTGCTGACGTCACCTTTCTGCCGACAGAAAGCATATATTGTCAGTGCCGGAAGCGGTGCATTTGTGTCGCAAGAGCTCTCGGAAATCGCCGAACTGGTTTTATCAGGACAGGTAAAACCGATCATTGCAACATCAATATCGCTGGAACAAGTGCCGGAATTTCAAAAACTTTCAGAGGCAGGACATGCGCGCGGAAAAACAGTCATAAAGGTCTCTTAGTGAGCTTAAGGCTCTGTCGGAAACAAAAGATGATATTGTTGAATTTCCGTTGGTAAGATCCCGTAACTGGAGGAAGCATAATGTCTAGAACTTGGTTGAGAGTCGTATTCGCTATATCTGCAATTTTTTCTCTCAATGCATCCGCAGCTGACGCAGCAAGTCATGATGTCTTCCTTTCGCCGTACTATTGCCTGCCCGGCAATGGTGTGACTGATGCCACAGCATCATTCATCACGATCAATGGTGGTCGAGGCTCTATTCCTGCGTTGAATCTCGTTGTACCGCAGAATAGCGCCACGATCGGCGCATACGGTCTTGTACAAAGTGCAGCGCCAGTCGCATTCGGTTCGCTGAGCTTTGACGCTAAAGATACAAACCGCAGTGCTTTTGTCGTTGTACACGTGACCCAAAAGAATGGTCAGCCGAATGCCGGGGTTGCTTTTTTCTCGGACTGTGTCACGGCGCCAACCCTTGACACCCCTTCTGGTTGGTCTCACTGCGTAGCCCTGACTAGTAAGTTTTTTGCTTTCGACAATGGTCCTTTCGATAAGGACGCTACCTTTGCGTACGCTACACTTCTGCAATTTGAAGACAGCAGCGCCACCCGTTCAACGCAAATTGCCAATGTTAGACTAAATGCTCAAGCCAAAAATGCCGTTGCGGTGACGCGTCAAGCCGAAAATAACTGTGCGCTGATCGACGAGAAATAATTTCACGGTTTTTTTTACGTCAGTTTGTTCTTCAGGTGCGCGTTTTACCGCCAGCCTGTGGAACCCAATCCAGTCAACCAGCACTGATTATTCTGAGCCGATCCTTTAGCAGCTTCGCGATTGCCAGTTGTTTTCGTGCGACGGCTCTCTCTGTCGCTCTTCGCAGTGGTGCAGTTAAGTCATCCTTACTGTCGTCATCAATGCGGCCTACCTGTTTGTAGAAACTCAAAGCTTCATCATGACGGCCCAGCAAATCCAAGAAGACTGCCTGCTCTAAGGTCGCATGTGTCCACGCCTTCGAATCCTCTGAGTAAGAGTCACGAAGCCTTTCTAAGTGCTCGATCGCATCCTGGTAGTGGTCCATCGCTCGACAACAATCGATAATCCGCTGACGCGCACGCAATTGATTTTCAGTCGTAAGCCGCACGAGTAGAGGAATGAAAAACCGTCTGGCGGCAAAGTATTCTTTCCTCTGAAACAACATTTCTCCATATTCGAGTTCGGCTACTGCAATCTCTGCTTCACTTGCTCCAATTTTTTTCAACCAGTCGATCCTCGAGAGCGCATTGCCTTCTCGTTCATCTTCGTCCCTGTTTTCGCTTTGGCATAAAAACTTGAAAGTTCGTCTTATTGCCTCATGATCGGTAATGCCGAAGCTAGTTCTAATAGCCTTTGCTCTTTTTAGAAGCCATGAATCAAAAAATCCATCGTGTGTGATCGCGACGAGTTCCATCAAATCCACCTGCTCGGCACGGGTCATTGCGTGCCGATTTATAGCGGTCACAGCCTGATCATAAGTCTGATTCTTCTCGCTCAATCGCTTTGCTAACCGAACACGATATTTGTCTGCGCGTTCTAATTCTCCAGCCCCATCACAGCTGATAAGCAACGTCACTAGTTCAGATGTCTGCAGATTCTCTTCGGGCATACCAAAGCTGTCAGGAACCTTTTCCAGAGGAGTGCTCATCGGGACTCGACAATTTGCTTTGATACCGTTTTCGATGGCATCAATTGCTCGCTTATACTCGCCGTAGCCATCCAACAAACAATTTGCAAGCTCGTACATGTAGTACGAGTATTGCGGGGCAAGAGGAAAGCATCCGGAGTGTCGCTTGTCCATCGTTTGCTTGCGAATGTCCTTTTCTGCTATTTGCTGTTCAATCATTTTGAGAGCAGCCTCGAAATCACCGATTTCCAAATAGCACCTGATTGATAATGCTTCCTCGCGCATTTTCTCAACGTAGAGCCGAGCTAGCCTGTCCTTCTGTCGTGTGCGCTTGAATAGCCTTTCGAGAGCCAGAGCCATGTCAACATTCCGATTGCCAGGCATTTGGTAACTTCGCTCCAGATTTATAATCGCTTCGTCCAGATCACCCAACGATTGGTTTATTTCCGCCAGGCGCCTTGCTACTTGAGGGTCCTTATCACTGTGGGCGTGTTTCGCGTCGGTACGAGGAAAGTGCCTGAGCCGCTCGTCTGGTCTCCCCCAAGTTTCATAGAGGTGTGAAATCGAATGTCCCAGGCTGTGCAGAACGTGAAATCTGTGCTCCGGGTGGGTCTCTGAGTAATTAAAAGCGCGCAGTAGAAGCGGCTCTGCGTCGACGAAGTTTCCATTCGAAAGATAGAATTCGCCGAACAATCCTTCAATTTCAAGCAGAAGGCTCTCCGGGGCCGTCTCACGCAAAACTGCAAACTTTTGTTCTGCGGTTTCGACGTCTCCTGCTGCGAGCAGCGATGAAATCAATCTTGCTACTACGATCTGTTCAGGTTCTTCAGACATTTTGCGACCTGGCTAAGTGTGTGTAATCTACAATCTTATCCCTCGCATACAGCACCGTCAAAACTGACTCAACGAAATACAGGAAAAACCCTGTAGATAGCCCAAAGCATTGTCCGTATATTAAACGAGCCACCTTCAGGCAAGTTCGACTGACCGCACTTACTACAATCAAAGATTCGGCACTGCTATCGTTATTTGATGGCAGCTGAATTTGACTGAGCACCTAACGGTGTTGGGTTTAATTTCTAGCGAGGATTTTTATATGTCTTCTGACCACGAACCAAACAATGGCAAGAATGGTGGTACGGCGCAACTTCCATCACCGCCTCTACCAGCCTCGCCACACACACATTCATCGGCACCAATCACTGCTTCGCCACAAGCACATTCATCGGCACCAATCACTGCTTCGCCACACGCACCTACCTCGCCACATCAGTGCCCCGGCTGCGGTGATAGCAGCCACATTTTGTATCCATTAGCAGATTTATTGAAGGCAGTAGCCTCATCATTGCAAAGCCAAAATGGACACAGCCCCGAACAAGTTGCTGAAAGGTTGATGGAAGAAAGTGCGCGGCAAACACCCGCGCAAACTGCTGCCGCAGAAGAGAATTCGAGAACGCCCGCACAAAACGCTCAGCAAAATTCAGCTCGCACATTCATTGAAAATTTCGCGCAAACTTTGAACACGCCGCTCTTCAAGCCGCAGAGCAAAGCGGAGAGCGCGGCGACGCAAGCGAAGTCGCCTCTACCGCATCACCGGGCAAGCAATGAGGCTGCATCGCATGCGAACGGTATAAATGAAAGTCCAAACCATCAAGCAAAAACGGAACAAGAGCATGAAAACGACGGAGGTGGAAGAAGCAAAGAACTAGAACATGAGGAACCCAAATACAGAGACCAGATCGGAGAGGAATCAGAAAGAGAAGAAGAAGGAGAAGACGAGGATGAAGACGATGCTATAGACGAATCTGATGTGACCAATCTGGCTGCAGCACGCTCAAAGAAGCGTTCGCACAGCGACGCCCGCAACAACAACAACAACAACAACAACAACAACAACAACAACAACAACAACAACAACAACAGCCACAGCAGTGGCAGTGGCTGTGGCAACACACGCAAGTTCCCAACGAAACTAATCAACTTCCTCCGCCCCAACCAATCAAGTGATAGTGCGGAAGAAAACGAAAACGCCGAAACCAGCGTCGATGAGTGGGGCGATCCGATCCCTCAAAAGCCCAAACCCAAACGATTCAAAGTCTGGCAAGGGTTAGACGGCATTGCCGTCATGATGTTCGGTGTGATCATTCCTGCCACGATTTTGGCTGCAAGTTGCGCATCTGTGCCGAAGCGACTCACCCTCGTTTTACTCGATCATCCTGTCGAAACAATAGTTGAACTATTGCTGCTGGCTCTCATACCGCTAACGAATTACGCAATGTGGTCCGCTTTCCGCAAAGACGACGTGCGCATGACCCTGAAGCGCGGCATTGCACTTGGCTCGGCAATGATCACTTCCCTCGCCGTGAGCGGAATCTCCATGGCAGCTCTCTGTAACAGCAATCAGACGATGCTTGAAACAGAAATCGGCACCAGTTTCGACGCTGGTTTCATATGGCTTTCAGTCATGGCTCTGGCAGCAGCAATTTCGACAGGATACATTGTCTACAGCTTCCAGAAGACACTAGATTTTGCCCGGTCGCGCCGAATGATAGTGGCTTACACCGCAGCAGGAGCGGCGCTTACTTCGGCAACAATTCTTGGTTCCGAGGCGAACACATGGAACGTGCGCATGGCAGAGCGCCTGGCTGTTTCCACTAACAAGCAAGAACGGCTGCAAGGTCTGGAACGACTGAGACCAATTTTTTCGGAAAGATCTATGCGCATGGAGTGCACAGACTCACGCGCCGCCGGCTTGAGCGGACTGTTCTTTCCAATAAAAGACACTCCGCACCAGGAATTATATTTCAGAATGACTGGCAGACCGTTCTCATTCAAGGACGAGCACAATGACATCGCTGTCATGCCCGACGACTACGTTACGCGGCACGCAGTTGGAGACAAAATAAACGGGCTTGGATTGGTGCGCTCCGAGATGAGTGCGGCGGTGCAGCCATCGACACTGACCACGGCTGTCGACTGGACATTCGTTTTCGGCAACGAATCGAACAATACCGACCAGGCTCGCACCGAAATCAGTGTGCCACCAGGTGCGGTGGTAACGGGAATGACCGAATGGGTCAATGGTCAACAAATTCACGGCACCTTCACAGCCGGAAAAAATCAGCAAGACACGAGCTGGGGCTCCGCCACTTCTGCCGCTGTCACAGACCTCGGTCACGGACGGGCATTACTGCGTTGCTCCGCGGTTCCTGCCGGCGCGCAACTGAAGATGAACGTCAAGATGATTGTGCCGCTCAAACCAGAGAGCGTCAAAACCAAGGAAGGACGTCAGACAGCGTCATTGCTGTTGCCGAAACTAATTGCCACCAATTATTCGGTTGAAGATGAAAACGTCGTTCAGCTCTATTCGCCATTAAAACTTTCAAGCGACTTCGCTGAGTTGAGAAAAACATCGTCGAACGGAGTGCAACGTCTCGCCGGAACTCTTGAAGGCAAGCGTCTGGAATCAGCTGAAGTGTTGGTGACGGTCGAGCGCCCAGAGCCTGAATCGATCGCAGTGCTGGACAAGACTGCGGTCAAACTGAAAATGGAAGACGACCGCCGTCTTGCAGAGAAACAGCGGGCTGCGCGTGGATCCAACTACACACCACTGCCTCAGCAACTGACCGTCATCGTGGACGGTCGCCAGGGGCTGCAACAGCAGTTAAACCAGCTCGCTACAGGACTCAATCATCATCGCGACGCGCATGGTCTTAAGCCAAGCATTAGAACGGTCAAACCGCTCTACGTTGTTCAAGATGTAACGCGCGTCAAAAATACTGCCCCCAAACACCTGCTTATCGTGGTGGATGGTTCAGAGGCAATGAAGCCACATCTGGGTGAACTGAAGCAAGCGCTTACGAAAAAATCAATTCCGGTCGATCATGTTGAAATGATGATTGCATCGCAGGATCATCCGGAACTGTCACGCAAAGTCTCGCTTGACCGCGGAGTGAAACTTCTGGAGGAAAAGAATTTCGGTGCCGGTCAAAACAATTTGCGCACAGTGATCGACGCCGCCGAAGAAGCTGGCTCCGCTAAAGGCGGCGCGGTACTCTGGATTCACGGACCACAACCGATATCCAGTGGTGAGGTGTATATCACTACACCTTATGCAGCGCATCCAGCATTGTACGAATTGCCGATTGCCAACGGCGAGATTGATACTGCTGAATTCTTCAAAAATCACAGCGATATCGGTCAGTTCATGCAGGTATCACACAAGTCCAAGTTGGATACTGATGTTGCCTGCTTCTTCGACAAGTGGCAACCAGACAATATCGACTACGTTGTAGCGATGAAAGGTGCCAATGCCAAGGCAGCAACCGTGCGCGAGATCAGCGAAGTGGAAGGAAAAGGAATCCTCCAGCTGAATGCCTACAACAAATGTATGCAGCTGCTCAGCGAGCACAAGTCAGGCGCCGCAGCACGTATTGCTATTGCCTACGGAGTGCTGACACCGGTGAGCTCGATTGTCATCGAGCAAGCCGCTCAAAGCGCTCAAGCAGTTTATGGCGCTCAATCCGCTGATGGCGCGCAATCAGATGAGAGTGCGCAATCAGAAGCACCATCACTTCAGGGAGCGACGAATGGATCGATTGGGCCGCAAGGCGCAGACGCAACTTATATCACAGGGGTGAATACAGCCGGAACAGTTCGGGTGAACAATCTGGCTAACCTCGAAGCGCTACTGAACATCATCGCCAATGGAATGGAAATCCTCGGCGTTGTCTGGGGAGGTGCGACGATGATCATGGGCTTCATGCGCCTGGGATCAGGTGCTGATGGAGCCATAAGCCGAATAATTCTCGGCGCAGTCGGAGTGTCTGGAGGATTGTGCACGCCAGGCATCATCAACTGGCTTGTTGCCTCAGCCCGCGATGCGAACTTGTTCAGCTAACTTGCGAGGATAAAAGGAGAACCGTCTGAGCAATTGCGAGAATGAAGGAGAAGCTTCGGACTCACCCGGTCCGAAGCTTCTTTTTGCGCCGGCATGGTCAAAGAAATTTAGACAGCTGCCTCCAGATGGATTTGTGAAATTCCAATAGATACCGTCCCCTGTGCAATTACACATTCAAGTCCGTTCGAGCTTCCTATACGCTCAATTATGTCAAACATCACCGGAGAGACAAAAATGAGCCCTTTTGACTTAATCTATTCAGACCCGAAAGATAGGCAAACGCGTTTAGAGAACTCAAACCTATTTCAGGCATCTAGCAAATTTATTGAAGACACATTCCAGAATCCAAATGCTAGAGCGAGGCAAGCTGCTGCTCTAGTTGAAGGATGTGTTGTCGGCGGCATTAAGTCGATACCGGATCGGATCGTCAATCATCCAGCCGAAACCTGCAATCAAATTTTGATCGGCGCTGGAACTGGAGCACTGTTCGGGATGGCAGCTATGCTAAATGCACCGATAGTGACCGGAGCTCTGGCAGTGGGTGGTACAGCAATGACACTTGCATATACCTGGGACTTGGGACAGCGCCTGGGTCAAGACCGAGGTCTACAAAGTTCGCTCGACGAACTATGGCGCAATGGTGATTCGAAAACCTACAATTCGGCGCTGCCCATTATTGAAAATAGGCTGGGAAAAGAAGCCTTTGATTGTTCAATAGCCCTGTTGTCAGCGGGAGCAGGAGCAAGAGCGGCAAAATTGGCAGCTGAATTGATCTGTCCAATTAGCGCCAATCTCAGCTTAGCAAGCGCACCGCTTGCGATGACAGAGAATGTTTCTCCGTCTAGAAAAACACCGGATAATGTACTCGCGATGGTTTGGCACAGAGACAGATTCGGCTTTACAAGGGACAAAACTGATCCAAAAACACTTGAGTCATACATACAAAAAGCACCATTGTCGCAAAGGTTAGACACAATCGAGACAGCCATCAACAAAGGCGAACTCAACAAAGCGTATAACCATGCTGAAGCCAACCTCAAGTGGCACCAAGAAAGATCGGGGTCTTACGACGATGAACACGATCGCCTGAGCCGCGAGTTCATGAACATCGCCATGGTGACAAGAAATGCTTGGGACACCAGCGACAACTTTTGGTTGAACAAAGCCCGAGAACAGATTACGCAAATTCGTAAACAGTTTCCCAACAAAACCGGATGGCCAACAAACTTGAAGGTCGATCCAGACAATTTGACGAACCTTGCACGATTAGCCAGCACACCACTGACGAGGCGGGTAGCGGAAATACAAGCATTGGTCAATCATGGAATGTTCAAAGATGCAGCGCGACTAGCTAACACTAATTGTATTTTGCATCGTACCACCCAAAGCAGTTACGCGAGAAACAACATCAACGATGCGCCGACGAACCATCAGCGGGACATCTCTGATGAATTCGACAAATTGTTTTTACACCTGCACAGAATGTATGATGAGAATTTGGAAAGTCTGGTGCCAGAGACCTCACTTGCAGTAATCAGCGAGCACCTCGCAGCGCTCAAGAGAATCTGAAAGAAGACCGATGCATACTTATTCTCGTTACTAAATGCCTGCGATTCAGAATTCATCAACGCTAAGCCGTGCCAGTTTCCCAGCTGGGTATAACAAAAATACCAACTGGTAAGAGAAATGAGCACAAGCGCCCTGAGCGAATCCCAATTGGAGACCCTGGTTAATCTGGCGCTAGCCTATGCAGAAGGCAGCGCGGATTCAGGCGTGCAGCTGATCGCAAGCGTCGACGAAGAGACAATTCCGCTCTTGCCGCACGAGCTCAGAGTCACGGTCCTCGACGCGCTACTGACGGGAAAGAAAACGGCACTCGACGATCGCAGTAAGGCGCTAGTGCAAGCCATTCTCAACGCAACGACCGACGAGAGCTTCCTCGTCAAGAAGGCTGAATCCTACATCGAAGCACGCGAGCAACTGGGCGCAGAAACACTGCTCAAGTGGCGAGTCAAGCAAGCGGCGCGGAAACAAGCAGGAAGCAACGTTCACGTTGAGGCGCTGATTGACCTCGGCGAGGTCTATCAGTCAGGCGGAAAAAGCAACGATGCTCGTGCCATGCGAGAGGCAGCAGCCAATGCCTGCGAGTCAGGAGAGGTTCAGAAAGCAGGCGTCGGGAAACTGCTGGTGAAGGTTGCTCAGTCGTGTTATGACGCGTCCGATTTGACTCAGTCCCAAGAAATTTTAAAACGCGCGGTCAATCAGTTCGAGACATCTGCTAAGGATGTCTCACCTGATGATGCAGCGAAGCGTTCTACCGAGCTCAAAGATTGCCTGCGGCTGCAGCACTCCATCGCGCAAAAAGTGCAGCCCAGTGACGACGCACTGTCGGTTGCTCGGCGCATTCAAAAACTTCTGGGCGAAAAAACCAGAATCGATGAAATCGACCGATTGCTGCTCACTTACGCGAACCTGCCCGATCAATTCGATCTCACTGTAAGACCCGATGGAGTCGATTTGATTTCTGATGATTTTCCAAAGATAGTTAAAGAGTTTTCTGGATTAGACCTGGAAAGATACTTTATCGACGCCTTCTCGCAATCGCCTGGTCTCACCGACGAGCAGCGAACCAGGGTGGCAGCAGACTTGTTCAACGTACTGCGGACGGTGACAAAGATTGTAACTTCGACCACAGGTTCGACGTTGACACTTTCGGAGGAAGTCTCAGTAGATTTGCCCCGGGGTCTATCGGATGGCTACGTTCAAAAAGTAAATTTCGGCACCACCGTAACATTCACGCTCGTTCCAATTCCACCCGATGAAGCGATCTTTGCCAATTTGACCGGTATCACATTCAGTGTCGGAGGGAAATTGATTGCGGTGCCCCAGCTAGCACTGAAAGCCGAAGGAAATATTTGCATCGTCAAACCGACGCTTGCCGAATGCGGTACAGTTGCACAAACAGCGTCGTCAAAGTTGCAAGCAATCGCAAACCTGGGCAGAAACATCGTTGTCGGACTGCTACTGAAAACGACAACGTTCTCAACCAAATTGCCCATCGATCAAAACGAATACCGGAGTTACCTGGATAGTGCCATCAATCTTAAGCGAGCATTGCAATATCAGGAAAAGGACTTGCTCTCACTCTTCGAGAGATGCGCGCGTATCGAAGTAACCGACCCGCTGACCAGATCGATTTTTCAAAATGGCACACGCATAGGCAGAAACGTGGAAAGCGTTCAGATCGTTCGACAGGGCGAATCGTCCTGCGACTTTAATGGCGTCGCCTTGAAATTCGCCCCGACTGTCAATCTGGACATGAAAAAGACAACGCGCGAACTAGACATAACCGAACTGGAAGGAGTTGACATGAGCGTGGCGTTCAACACGCCATCAGAACTCAGCGCAATAGGTCTTGACTTGAGGCGTTCTATCCCCTCGCACATAGAAGCGATCAATCTCAGCCCTCCCAAAAATCATTGCCGCCGTATTGTTGTTCGGACAGCACCAGGCAGATGGATCGGATTAGATCTCAACGAGCAAACGATGCTTCCCGCCTTCGACCAAAATGGATACTGGATGCTATTTGGCGTCACGAGCAACCCCATATCTGGTGCTACACAAAGCTTTTATTTGAGATTGGACCGCAACAACGAATTGAAAATGTCCACACGCGAGCTTACATCATTGGTTCGCCAAACAGCTCTAAAAGGTTGGGACCCTGGCGACCCTTCAACATGGCAATGGGGCGCCGTAGCAATTGGCGCAGAGACCGTGCTAGCCGCCGGCACCATCTTGCGAGGCACCATCGGCGATGAGGAAACCGACAAAATAGTCGACGAAGTAAAGGACGTGGCGAAGTTTTTCAAGGACTTGTTTTTCTAAGCTACTTACATCGAAGGGTTGTACCCCCCCTTGCCATCCCACCTTCAACAACTCGCATATGGCATTAACTCCAGATAGATAGCCTCGTCCAACCTGACGATCGCGAGTAACAGTGGCTCAAGATCGAACGGTGGCGAGGATGCGAAAGTCCAATTGTTTCGTTCCCAAGTTGCGTCGTATGAGCCATGAATCCACTCAATTGTACGCACGTTTCCCTTGCCACCTTGAACAAGAAATCGATACTCGCACAGGTCACTCTCGGATTTCCGCAACAACTCGTCATCATCAAACAAGACATTGTATGTTCGTCCCAAAATTGGATTGCTTGCACGATCGACAACAACTGTGCGAGGTGTAGCTCGCGCACTTGAAAAATCGGGTAAGACAACACCCCTCTCATTTGCCAATGCAAGGCAGTCTACGGCCCTGTCGATGCACAGCTCACCATCATCATCAGACGTTAGCGCAAAGAAGTATTTGTCGTGTAATACTGCTCCATTTTCGTTGAATGTAAATACGAATTCAGACTCAAGCTGCGTATCATCTTTTTCTATTTCGCAAACTGCTACTTGACGCATGATGCTAAGCAGCTGCGCATGGTCGTCCTTTCCGATCTGATCGAATCTTGGCCGACAGCGCAGCCTGCATTCATCCGGGCTCACAACCGTCAGCGAAACTGGTTGCAGTCTTTTCATCACTCCCCCAATCAACGTCTCGCCACAGCTTGTCCTGTCCAATGGTCCATGAAATCATTCATCGTCATCTGATAAATTGTACCGTCACCAGGGTCTCTAATCACAACTCGACCGGCGACATTAACACCATCGACAACCACAGCGTGAGCATCGACCTGGAAGGCTTTAAGCGTTACCGCAAAAGGCTGTTTGGTGGTTAGTAGCTCTTCAAACAACGGCTCAAAGTCTATTCCCTGTCTTTTTGAGACGGTTTTGAACTGCCAGTCTTTTCCAAGTTCAACGGCTAAATCCTGAAGAGCAAGCAGTGACTCCTTCCCTCTCAACTCAGGCAATAAATATTGTTCCAGTCTTTGAACCAACGAATTTTGGTCAATTTTCCCTTCTGTAAGCATCTCGCCAGCAGCCGCTACGCATGCATTTTTATGGCACTGAATCGGGACCTCAGGAGAACGAACCTTCTCGATTTCTTCGTATTTGAAACGTCCGTTGGTAGCTCCGGCGAAGTGCTTCTCGCCGTCTGCATGATGTACTTCACCAGCGCGTTTTGAAACATTGTTTGACTGAATCTCTTCTGGTAGCAGTGGTTTCTTTGCGGCAGATTCAATGCCGAAATGCAAACGATTTGCGTCAGCTTTCAACTTGAACGCATCCATCTTTTCTAACACACCTGCGAATGCTTCGGATGCAGTGGATAGCACTTTTCCAGTCGCAATACCAATTCCAACGCAAACAACTTGCTCAGTGGCAACGCTGGTTTTCTGCCCGGGTGTAAGTTTTTCGAACTTCTCGTATTCTTTGTGCGCGACATTGCCCACATCAGTCAACGGCTTAGAGTAATCGCCTCTGGCCTGCGCCTCTTGTACGGATTTAGCGTAAGCGCCGACAGCATGCAAGAATTTTGCGTCATCTACGATTGCTTTGCCAACATCGTCCCCGAATTTCGCAGAGTCTTCGATTGCTAAGGCTGGGTTTTTAATCGTGTTTGCCAACCAATTTCCAACCCTTGCTGGCGGGGAGACGATCGCATTTCCAATCCCTGCAAGACCATTCCCAACTGAATAAACAGCCTTGACTGTTCCAACTTCTAGAGCAAGCACGTGATCGCTGACTGACCCATTAGAATGTGCGAGCTTCTTTTCTGCTTCGCCCAAACCATCTGGAGGCTGAAATCCACCGAACGGCTTGGCGCACCAGTCTCTCAATGCATCAGAGGCAGCAGAATTGGATATAGTCACGTGTCCAAACTCGTCGATAGCGCTGGTTTGCCGTGTTTCATGCGAGTGCGACGCTTTTGGTCCCCATACATCTAGCTGAATGCTGCGTACTCCTGAGTCAGTACTGCCAGAACTCTGATGAGCACGGTCGCCAGGGTTGTGTTGTTCGATGCTAGGCATGCTAGGCGTCCTTGTAAGCCACGCCTTGATACTAGTGAAAAGTTTTGGCACGTTGTTGGCACGGCTGCGGCTAGGACGATCGCCAATTGCAAGCCACTGTACCACAGTACAACGAACCAAATTTCTCAACCAGAGACGACCAAGCTAACTAAATAAAGACCCAAACATGGCAAAATTCTGAGTTAGGCGTCCATTAAGATCGTTCCTAGAAAGAACTTTATAGCAGCGAAAACTCAAGAGATACATAATCTCTGTGCAACCATCGCACAGTGTCACTCAGATTCAATTAGTTGCATATACAAAAAGTGCCTGCCATAATATTCAAGGAGACACTTATTTCCGCTATTGTCCTGCAATGACGACTTTGGGTTCATTGAAGCAGGCTTCATTCCAAAGGTCGAAATAAAAGGCGCTCCAAGTTCGTGCGAACGATAAAACCTCTTGGAGCTACGTTTCGACTACCAAATTCACAATCAATCGCTGAATTCAGCAATTGTTTCTGATTAGAGTGAAACTTGATAAAATTCTACCACCAAGAGGTTTAGAATGTTTCTCGTTTTGCAATTGCCATTTACAGACATTCGACGATTTCTATCAGTACCCACAAATCTCCTACTTCAGCCAGAATGGGCAATTTCGCCTGAACCCGGTCGACATTTTGTACGCTCTTTCGGACGTATCGCTCGTCGTCCAAGAGGTTCAAAAAACAACTGGCACTCATCACATCTATTTTGTCGCGTTAAAGGATTGATCAAATTTGACGCTAAGACGGAATACGCACCTTCCTTTCAGAGCTTCTATTCCGATGGCGTGGGCAAATCAATTTATGAATTTGGATTCGCATTCGCACCCAGCCAAGATTTATTTGACTTGCAAACACTTCTCAAGCAAACAGTTGCAATTAGAAGTCGCGAGAACAGCATAACAACCACAAGATTGATCCGGATTTCGAAACACCTAGCCCATCGAATTCTCGATTCGTCAACATCGAAAAGAATAACACCACAATTAGCAAATTCTTCAAAAGCATCGGAGATCTTTGTACCGCAAGACTGGTGGATCACACCAGGACGCCCATTGCTGTTGATCGACTACGATCTACATGAGAATTTGAAAGTGTCCCGGTACGCTATCCCCGTTCAAAGCGAATTTCTTAACGACTCTAACATCAAACTGGCCCACGCATGGCTGCAATGCGAAAATACCGAGATTCGTACTTGGCTCATAGGACATGATGACGGAACTGATCTGGACACATTGCAAAGGCTGCGTTTCTATCTCAGTGGCGTTCATTCCGATATGGAAACACTTCAAGACATAGTGCGATTGCTTTCAACCCAAGAGCTCTCTTATGTAGAGGGTCTTGAATGTTCCAAACTCATGGGCAACTACATCGGGACAATTGCGTCAATATTACAAAGGAAATCAAGAAACGGAGTCAAGCAGTCTGATATCCTCGATGTTGCACTCGAAGTTGACCGCATGATCACAGAAGACGACCGCACACTGGTACTATCCGCGGTGGATCGTTTACGAGGAATCAATCCAAACTTTTTGAACAACATTAAAAATGTTGTGGGACAACTTAGTGACCGACAACCGGCTATTTCAGCAGAAACCATCCTATTCAACATAAAGGAGATAAATGTGACTAACCAAATCACGTCGATCAATGGTGACAACAATGTTGTAAACCAATGGGCACAGAGCACCGTAACAAACAGTCTGAATAATTTGAAAGACAGCTCATCACAAAGCGAAGTCAAGCCAAAATTGGAAGAATTACACAATGAAGTCGAAAAGATTCTACCCAAACTCCCAGAGTCAAAGCAGAAAGAGGTTGCCCAAGACCTCCAGACTTTTACATCAGAGGCTATCTCCGAAACGCCAAGGAAAAAGTGGTATGAACTGAGTGCAGAAGGCTTAATAGAAGCAGCTCAAACTGTTGGAGAACTCGCAGAACCAATAATCAAAGTTGTAAAAATGATTCTTGGCCTAATTTCAGTTGGACACTGACTGCTATCCGCATCTAATCCTACGTGTCAAGCTAAATGACTGCCGGATCAACTCAATACAACCGAAAAGCAAGCATTTTGGCTAAGAGTTGATTCGGCTTTTTTTGGCATTACTCACGTCAACAACACGAAACCAAACTAGCTTTTTGGTCTGGATCGAAAAATCCCAGATCACGCCGCTTTTACACGCACTGATGATCATTTCCTTTACCGTAAATTCGGTCCTTTGTCGACAACTACTTCTTCCGTCGAAGCGCGCAACAACTTGATTCGATGAACATATCACCCTTCGAGGTCAACCAGCTCATCTAAGTCTAAGTAGATAGTCACTTACAAATGCAATCCAGAGATTCAGGCTTTTACATTATTGTAAAACTTCGCAACACCAGCAAATATATTTGCAGAGTCTTTTCGAGCAGTTGGCGAACCCTGAATACGCAACGACTCTTGATGCCCGAGATGTGCTGCTTGCAAAATTTTGCCCTCTATCGCAGTGTCAAAAGTTACAGCCAAAACGTAGATGTTGGTCAATTCAACGCACCGATTTAACCATCCACCCGCCCACTTCACCTGTGACGGATTTCTCTTCATTATCGCGGAATAGGCAGAGAGCCGTTCCGCCATAAATTGTGTGAATATCTGCCACTTCGGGTTGGTCTGCTTATACTTAGCAACAGTCGGCTGATCAATTTTGCCCGTGCGAGCAACACCAAGAACACGCTGAAGAAGCCGAATAGCGGTGACAGTCCCTAAATTAACTCCAGCATCTATCAGCTGCTCTGCCATGGGATCATCGCCCAAGTCTAAATAGCCGGGCGCTTTTACATAAAGAGTCTTGTAGATCAAACAAGCCTCGGAAAGCTCTAAATTCTTCACGTCACTAGGCGTGACTGAATGTTTGCGCCAACTTGCTAATGTCTTCTGAGTAATGCCGTACTTAGTTGGACCACCTGGATCCTGCGGATCATTTGTATATGCACCTTCCCGATTGCATATCTTTCTAATCACAGCATCAATGTAAGTATCAGCCATTTAGACCCGCGGACCTCCTGTTGTTCGTCAGCACGTCTGCCTCCTAAAGTCATCGAATAAAAGCAGATACGGTCAGAGGTGAAACGAACACCTGTATTCTATATCGGCGACGAAATCGTTCGATTGATTATGATCATATTGCGCTCTTCAATTCGCGCACTATGATCATAAGTTTGTAGGTTGTAGATTATAGGTTTCCGGGAATCCGATGGCTCTAATACTTTCACAAAGAATTCTATTTGAAAAGTACAAATATCAGAAAATAATTTAGACACTTGCATTCGACACAAGCGAAACAAAGATGAACAGGGCACTTACCAAAAAAATAAAATCTAAGCACCTCAAGAGTGAAATTAACGAGAAGGGACTTGGGGCTGCAGATACACCAACACGACTGCAATCTATCAACAATCAAACGGATGGCACGAGTGGGTCGATGCCGATGCTGTTCAAAACACCCAAAGTATGAAATGATCTCGAATGGAAGCCCGAGTTGAACAAACTTTGCTCAAAACTTCTTCTAAGATCAAGTCAAGCGATGCCGTATTCCATATTCACCGTTGTGACGCGGATCCTACCAAGCAAACTTTCAGTTTTGAAGTCACTGCTTAACGACATAGGACTAGATCCCGCAAACAATCCATTGCTTCCGTTAGCCAAGCTCGAGTCGCTTCACTTCGCAAGCCTGACTATCTTTGAGGAAACTTCCTGTCCATACCTGGTTTTTGAACACAATGTCGATGGATTCACAACAGTCTATTTAACGGATCTCGTATCTAAATTAGCGCCTGGTCTGCATGAGATCTATAGAAATTGTGCAGACTATCGTGCCTCGGACTCGTCGGCAAAAGATACTATTCTGATGTTCCTCAAAGATCACATAGTACATCCAAGCGCTTATCACATTGGCACACCGGGACGATCACAATTACGAATAAATACAGAACAGAAGCTGCATAACCTAATTGAAGAACATCTCGACTCGCAAACGGAATGGTCAAACTTGGAGTCGTTATCAAAAAGCATACACGAATCTGTCAACCAACATTCCAATGACTGGTGTGTCAAAATACAACCAAGAATCGACCGATTCGAATGGTTCTACGCACGACGTCGTACCTGGCTTCTACTCGCGCTTATTCTGCTCCTTGGCTATACTCTAATCCAAAACTATGGATTGATTTGGATACCTTTTGCTGCCCTCGCAGTTTCTTCTTTTGTAATCCTCTGGTCCGCGATTCTATGGCATAAAAACGCTACAGATAAGTTCGTGCCAAGTCAAATCAGACATGAGCATATCCAGCAAATCTCCGTGAGAGAAGATGCCGCCACATTTGTTCAAAACCATTTTGCGAATGTAATCGATGTGAAACCTGGCTGGTTCCGCCGTTGGAATTTAAGACTTGTCTTTTTGATAGCAAGCCTCACCACTCCCTGGTCCGACAAGGGTGAATTAAGCGGCATCCCAAGCATTCACTTTGCTCATTGGGCGCTTATCGATGGTGGAAAGAAGTTACTGTTTCTGAGTAACTATGATGGTAGCTGGGAAAATTATCTAGACGATTTCATCGATAAAGCTAGCGTTGGTCTAACAGGCATCTGGAGCAATACTGTTGACTTCCCGCCTACCAAACACTACACCGATGAAGGATCAAGGAATGGACCACTCTTTAAACAATATGTGCGAGATCGGCAGTCCTACTCACCGGTTTGGTACAGTGCTTATCCGAGGCTGAGTGTACAAAATATCGACAGAAATACTGAGATTGCGCAAGGATTTGCGGAATGTCCTGCTGGAAAAGAGTTGAAAAATTGGTTTCAAAAACTATGAAAAGTAAAAACGCAGACATCATTCTTGAACGAAGTGACATTCAAGGCATACTCCTTACGTCATACAGCAAGTTGCCTTACGCGGCTTATGTTTTAGTGCGATTCAATGCTACGAAATCAGCAAAGGAATGGCTTTCGGAGGTAGCAAAAAGATGCACTCCTGCTGATGTTGACAGCGACGTCGAAGCGTTGAATATCGCCCTCACCTACTCGGGTCTACTAGCCTTGGAATTAGATCAGTCTATAGCGGATTCATTTTCACATCCCTTTATCGAAGGCATGATTACAGAACGCCGGTCGCGAATTCTTGGTGATACTTATGAAAACAACCCAAAATTCTGGACTTGGGGAACAGCGCAAAATCCAGTGCATGCGCTAATAATGCAGTTTGCAAACACCCAATCACTACTCCAGGAGAAGTTGGAGGAGGGAAACAGGTTGTCCAAGAAATACGAAATTTCAAACGCAGCCACCATTATTGCCACAAAAACTGAAAGTGACTATAGAAAAGAACACTTTGGCTTCGTCGATGGCATTGGACAACCGGTCATTAAAGGAAGTGATCTACGAACAAACCAATTAAAGAGAACGGGACACGCTACAGAAATTGAAACTGGTGACTTTATATTGGGGTATGACGATCAGTACGGCTCGTACGCTCATGGTCCAATTGTACCGAAAGAGCACGATCCGCGCGTGGTGCTACCCAAGTTATCACTTAAGGCAGCCACGATTGTTGACAATACTAAGTTCCATGATCTTGGCAGAAACGGCAGTTACTTGGTGTTTCGACAGCTCGCTCAGGATGTAGCCAAGTTTTGGCAGTACATGGATGACGCCCAAAAGTTGAGTCCAAATCGGATCCCTTCTCCAGAATGGCTTGCATCGCGCTTTGTGGGACGCTGTCCTAATGGTCAATCGTTGATGCTGAATGACATGACAAATGCGAAGGAAGAGACTGACACTAGGAACGACTTCGGCTATCGGCAAGATGAGCGTGGCACCAAGTGTCCGTTTGGAGCGCATGTGCGCAGGGCGAACCCGCGAGACTCCCTGGGACCGAATGCAGAACAATCGCTGCTTTCGGCTAATCGGCATCGCATTTTGCGGAGGGGGAGATCATACGGTGAACCGATCGCTAACAATAGGGTAGACGATAAAAAACCCAGGGGTCTAAATTTCATCTGCATAAACGCAGATATTGAAAGGCAGTTTGAATTTGTGCAACAAACATGGATTGGTAATCCGGTTCTTAATGGACTTTTCGATGAAGTGGATCCATTGACTGGAAGCCAGAATGCAGAAGGTGGAACTTTTAGCATTCCAACAGAGGATGTACGAATTAGAGTCAAAGGCATACCTCAGTTTGTAACAGTCAAGGGTGGTGCATACTTTTTTCTGCCTGGAATCCGAGCTTTAAAATTCCTAGCAGGCATGTAAATACGTCGTCGCGAAATATTGAGGTAGGGGTTCTGTTGCCATAGCCACTTATTCTAAGTTGCATAATTTGTGACCAAAAGTCAAAACCAGCCGCTCTGAACTTCGCTTTCCAATTAACCTAAAAACTCAACAATCGATAGCGAACTGCGGTATCATTCTCGCTCAGGTGTCTTAAAAAAGTCCGACGTTCAAACTTTGTCGGAAGCATTACTTGCTGCAGAGCGCGAGAGCTCGTATCCAGCAACCTTTTACGCATGCTCATTCAAGCGGCGTGGTGCCATTTAATCACTAGCACTCAAAGGAGAAAATCCATGGCAGGAGTTTTTAGTCACACGAGTTTGTTCTCTCAACCAAGTGGTACACCTATAAAATTGGTCGTTTATGGCGACGAATTCTATGCGCGCCGTGAAACAGAAGATGGATATACAGCCGTGTTCGACGCGACCCTTGGCTTGTTTTGTTATGCCATTGTAATCAATGGCTCTTTCATTTCATGCGGTATCCCCGTAACAGAGCCTGCGCCATCAGAAATTCGCAGACACCTGCATGAAAGCCCTGCAATAGTCAAAAGAAGTAGAGCACAACGAAAAACAGTGTTTTCAGTGCCTTTGAGCGAAACCACTATTATGCCCCACGGTAACATGCTCACGTTCGGACCTCAAAATGGTTTGCTTGAAGGACGAAGAATAAGTGAGGGAGTAGTTCGAGGACTCACCGTTTTAGTAGAATTCGACGACGTTCGCGCCACCGTTGAAAAGAGCGAGTACGAAGATCTACTAAATGGTGACAATTACACGGGACATGGCAACATTAGCTCAGTTAGGCAGTACTATCTGCGAGTTTCTTCCGGCTTCCTCGACTACAGCAACGATGTCGTCGGCCCGATTAGATTATCTAAACGACGCTCACAGTACATCAACACTTTACTCGTAGAAGAAGCCCTCGAAAAGGTATCCCAACTTGGAATTGATTGGTCTCGCTATGATTGCCGCGGCGAAGGAATTGTAGATGCAATCAATTTCGTTTACGCCGGTGACACGCAATTCATAGGAAACCTATGGCCGCACAACTCATACAAGAATGTGAGAGTTGGAAATTTGCGAACGTATTATTACATGCTTACCAGCATGGGTGCATCTCCGGATGAGCTAAGGATAGGCACGTTCTGCCATGAAAACGGACATATGCTTTGTCGATTTCCTGACATGTATGACTACGGAACAAACGATGCAGGCGAGGGGGACTTAACTCCTAGTGCTGGCATCGGTGATTATTGCTTAATGGGTTCCGGCAATTATAATGACGACTTTGGAAAAGCGCCGTCGCCCGTGTGTGCGTATTTAAGACATTTAGTGGGTTGGTGCCCAACCGTGATCAGCTTGAACCAAGCAGGAAAATTCACCGCCAAGCAGGGCGCTTACGACACCGTTCACATTTTCCGAACTAGTAAACCGACGGAATACTTCCTTATAGAAAATCGCTTTAAGACTGACTTGGATCGGGGTCTGTCATCTAGCGGACTCGCTATCTATCACTGCGATACGAGCGGCTCAAACGAGTATCAACAAAACAGTGCAGACAAGCACTATCAGTGCGCACTACTCCAGGCTGATGGCAAAAACGATCTTGAACGCAACATAAATTCAGGTGACGACAAGGACTTGTTCGGAAAAGTAAACGGTATGGCCATAAATAGCAAGTCGAATCCAAGTTCTCGAATGTGGGACAAATCGGAATCCGGACTCACCGTTTCGAATATTACTGCACCAGACAAAGCAATAACGTTTGAAACAGGACAAGGCAATCCATCATCCATACATCTAACACCCTTCCATGTTTTGGCTGAGGTGCCAGAAAACTTAATCCCGCAAACACTAGCCCGAAGGAATAGAGTCCAAGCGACGCTCAAGTAATCACATATCGGTCGTGCATTTCCTATTGGATGATGAGTGGTGGCAATGACATTGCCACCACTCATCACTGCACGTACTGGACTCGAAGAAGCATTGGCGAAGAAATTTCATCAATACAATCCACAATGCGCGCGTTATATAGATGACAAGCCGGAATGGACCTAAATGAGCTTGGTGGGCAATTATGCTGCAATTAGCACCTTGTAGGATCGAAGTAACCTTGAAAGTCAGATCGCGATCGCGGTATAAATTAGAAAAGGAACCCCGGCATTCTTCCAAATCAAATTACAACTTTACCTTGCGCTCTCAAGGCAGGGAATTTCCCACATCTATTTCCAAAGCCATGCATATTTCACATAGTCAACTAACTCAAACTTTGCTTCTCTTCCTAAAGAATATTGCCGAGCCAAACGAAAACGAGGCTTTTCTTGCAACTAAAATCATGCTGTGCCAAAGCGATTTAATACTTCCTGGAATTGATATGTTGCATCACCTTGCAGATGAAGACCTTCTCCACGAGTATAGAAGTCCTAACTTATTTATGCAGCCGATAGCTCAATGTCATGATTTCTCATTCGTCTTCAAGAATGAAATCGATCAGCGGTGGCGAAAAGGCTTCCTGGATAAAGCAAAATCCGGTCTGCCTTTAGGACTTTGCTATCCGCTTGCCGTTGGTTTGATCATTATGGAAACCCATATGATGAATATCGCGCTAGCCGAAACCAGCGCCGATACACAAGGTTTGTTTTTGATAGACACAATGTTTAGGCAGGTTAGAAATTTCTCGCCGACACTGGCCCCTTCTCAGACAGCGAGACTTGATATCAAATCATTTCTAAATGCTGGAACATCATCAAGATACGAGGTAAACGCGATCTATGTATAAAACCCGACTAAACCTGCCAGCCATTCTTATTGGTCTGTTGATTACAGCGACTAACAATCATGTCTACGCGGCTAACGTGAAAAGCATTCCGTTTCACTGTAGCGGAGACCAGCGCGTTCCGATGAATTCAGGCTTTACCTATCGGCTTCCTAAAACACTGATTAGTGTCAAAGGAACATTCGGGGTTTATCAGAAGATCACGTATACGGACAAAACAAAAAGCAGAACGTCTGGTTCGATCACGTACATGTTGGTGCTAACGAAGCCCTTAGAATTAAGCTTTCCGAACGTTGCCGACTACAAAACACAATTTTTGATCCGTTCAAAAAACTTGCAGTCATTCACCGTAGCAAGTATTGCGGGATTTACATTTTCTGAAGACGGAACAATCAACACAGCGAACGCAGACTTCGAAGACAAAACGGGCGAGATAATTAAGGACTCTGCTCAGACAGCAGCGAATGTTGGCGCGATGATTGCAAAAGCAATCGCAGGTAAAGAAGTAACAGAAATAAAATTGGTTAAAGAGTTTACCCAGGATCTTGGTCCTTATGATCCTGAAACTTTCGCACAGCAGAACGAAACCATTATTACAATTCCCATTATCGAAGATACTCCTGCCGATCCTGTGCGCTCGACATTTTTCAGCGCTATCGAAGAGCAAGGCGATGATCCAAACTCTGCCGCGGTATTAAAGAGATTCTCAACCATAAGTTTGGGGCTGCATATTCCGAAAGCGCAGCCAGAGTCATCAAATGAAATGATGGAACGTCGAAACCATGAATATAAGTCAGAAAACTTATTAGCCAATATCCCCTTACTGGAGATACTGCTCAAGCAAAAAAGCTTCGACGGGCTCGTAGTTCGAAATCCGAGGCCGCTAAAGACAACTGTTGCGGTAACTTTTGATGCCCAGGCATATTCCGTTTTCAATCGGGAAGTGCCGTTTGCTCAGTACGGAGATATAACGATACTGCCTATGCGCTCGTCGCTATTCGTTCATAAAACTCACAAAGTAGCGATGTCCAAAGCGGGAGGAGTAAGCTCTTATGATTTTACTGCCACCAGCAGAGGTGCCACAATTGCTAAGAGCTTAGCTGATGCCACCGACTCACTAAACAAAGGATTCGATGCGTTCGCAGGACTTTTTAAATCCCCATCAAGCAAGTCGACGGCAACAAAATGAAAACACAACTTTTAAAAATCCTAAGCATTATCTATCTCCTAGTTATGGCTAGCCCAGCACTATCTGCCGGGCTAGCTTCCGACGCAGGCAAATCGTCAAATGTTCAAGGTCAACTACAATCAGACCCGAAACTAATCGGAATAAACCCTTTCTGGAACCAGCCGACTGATGGACGTTTCCAGACAAAACTTGCAGTTCCATCAGGATCAATATTAACATTCAAAGTTAGAGCACAAGCCAACTTGTCAGATAGCGATGAGATTTTGGTTCGTTTGATGGATGATAGCAACAACCTTTTGAAAACAGCTGATGGAAAAGACGCTCAGTGGACCTTTAAGGGTGTAGGGCAAATCGAAAGGGCAATTGTTCCGGAGTCCACTCATCTAATACTTCGAGTCGGCACTGAAGAATGGCTGGATCCGCACGCGCAAAAACCTGCCTTTCATGACTGGAAAGGTATAGAGGATAGTTATGTTCACGAACAAGAAAACGTTATGTTTGCATGGCATTCGGACGCCCCCACTCAAGGTCAGGCGCCGCTGCCTGGAACAGACACTGGGATTTCCTCTGGATGGTCCACTCCAGCTAACGATTCAGTCACGGAGAACAAGGCTAATCAAACAAGTAGCAAACTTCAGTTTTCCATAAAGGTTATAGGACCAGCCTTTTAAGGCTGGCAAAGGAATCAGACCATTCTAGTTATCCACCAAAGCGCGCCCAGTAAACAAATGACATCTCCGTTTAGAGCGAGCGGCACTTAAGTGTTGCCATACTGCGGTCAGCAAGCCAGCGCTCCGAAAAATAAAATGAAGCAATGGACCGATGCGGTTGATACAAAAACATTGATAAAACCAAACTACAACCAGCGTCCGATGACTCGTTAGTCAGCCCCTACCTTACAAGACGCAGCGTGACCAAGAACTCTTGAACCATCTTTGAGATCGGAAACCTGAGGAGCCCAACCGTCGGCAATATGCCAGGCAAGCAATTCATCAGCATTTGGTTGCCTGTACCAAACGGCGACCGCCGTCAAAGATCCTACTCACGTAGAGCCAAGCACCAAATACTTCTCGCTTTGCGCGAATGGTATCAAGACATCATGCGTGAACTCGTCTTGCGCGATTACATCCATTGCCGACAATAGAAACGTTTTATTCGTGCGCAAGTATCGAAGGGCACGATCAAGATTTGTGCAAGCGGATAGCGCTGAAGCCAGCTCAGGGAAAGCTGCTCGCAAAGCCTCGATTCCATCCTGATAAGACAACTTGAATTCCTCACAGCGTTACTAACCTAATCCAATCATCTTTTTGTTGCTTTCACAATACGCGATATCGAGTATCGTCCTCGCACAGAACTCGCAAAGCAATGTGCTTCTTGTCGATCTGAAGTTTCTTTTACCGTACAATCAAATAAACAACCATCATCGAACGCGATCCATTCAACAAGCATCATCGGACCCAATCCATTGGCAATCGAAATCACCGCCGAGACACATATAACGCTGCCAACATACGGCAGTGTTTCCATCGCCTTCGAAGTGGATCGCATTTACGAGATCACAACGAATGACGCTGGTCAGTTCGAACTAACAGAACGCAAATTGGAAAAACCATATCGAAAAGACTATGACGAAATCCCAGGAAACAGACCTATCAACTGGAGTCAGTGTTTTGATCTTACCAATTGGGGTTTCATAGTAGCGCGAGAAAACGACCGCAGAGTAGGCGGCGCCGCCATAGCACACAACTCCGCTGATATTCACCTGCTTGAAGGCAATGAGAAATTGGCACTTTTATGGGATCTGCGTGTCAGTCCAGATTATCGAGGACGAGGACTTGGTCTGGAGATTTTCCAAAAAGTGGAAGAGTGGTGCCTCTCTCGCGGCTGCACTGAGTTAAAAATTGAAACTCAAAGTACAAATGTCTCTGCTTGCAATTTCTACAAGCGACAGGGATGCGAGCTAAGAGCAGCAAACCGATTTGCGTACAGTGATTATCCTGATGAAATCCAGATGCTCTGGTATAAGAGTCTCTCCTGAGATATGGAAACTAATGGGTCCCAAAATTTTCGCAATCAAAGAAGGAAAATAAAATGGCAAAAAAACAGTCATCTGGTCGCGATTCAAAAACAAATCAACATGGTGCGCAAGCTGAGGCGAAAGCACCTCTGAGTGACATGATTTACTGCTATTACGATGGACTTTCGTATTCACCAGGAGCTTTTCTAAAGATCGACGGCTTCCAACGCAAACTTCTATACTGCAATTCGCTTGGCACGTGGGATGTTAAGGACGAACCTTCCTAGGTGCGATGCCGATCCCTCGACGCAAAAGTAGCAAATACACCTGAGCAGCGATGAGAAAGCTCACGATGGCATCTTTTGGCACGGAATAGGGGCTTGTTAGGGCTGGTCTTTTTTCAACGTGGTCTGAATATGCTTCAGTATAGCCTTGGCGCAGGCCGGCATCATTGTGTTCTCATAGTATTTTGGACCACCGAGTAAGTCTCCATTTGTAGGCGACTTTGAAACTTTCAGTCGATCGATGAAGATAAGATCTTGCCCGGTATCGCCTGATACCACTTTCGCTGAAACATAGGTTGTATATTTGTTTGCCATCATGGATGTGGCCCAGTCAGCGGCGTCGATCCAGCCCGTGATTATATATGCAGCCTGAAGTGACTGAGCAAGCTTTTTCCATTCTTCAGGAGTCCACCGGCGAGTGTCAACTTGATCGGTGCGAGTGAGGTTAGGAATGGTAGATAAAGACATATTTGTCAAACGAGGACCAAGAGCGCGGTCATGGTACTGTGATCGCAGCGCATAGAACATGCTCTCGGAGAGCCTCGGCGCCAGTCCAGCTAATTCTGCAGCTGAAGACACTTTGCCCCAGAGAACTTTCGCATTTGGCGGTAGTTGCTGAATTCTGCAAATGAGTGGACCGACAAAGGGCACAACGGCAATATTGGATGGTAGCGCATTTGGTGCAGAAGCAACAAGCGGTGAGGCAGTCGATACGGCTACAGTATCAGTCTTGCCTGAAGGCGCAGTCGTTGTTGTTGTTGTTTCGGTGACAGTTCCAGTTGTTGCGGTGGCAGTTCCAGTTGTCGCTGTGGCAGTTCCAGGTTTTGTGGTAGCTGTCGTTGCGATTGGTGATGAAAGTGTGTCGATCGTGGTTGGAGGAAGCTTGTTGACTGGAGGTAATGAAGTGACTAACGCATTTGGTTGCTTTTCGGCACCTGCTGGTGTTGACGGTGTTACCGTCCCTGCGAGCTGTCTGGTTGGTGTTACAGCTAAGATTGGCGGCTTACCAACCCACGTACTTTTCAGCACAGGAGTCTGTAACACACCACGCTCCTTCAACGCAGTGCGTTGAACGGAAGATTTGAGCGTTTTAAACGCATCAAACAAGCTCAGGTTCTCGGGTGAATTACTCAAGGTGTCGATAAGGAGTCGCGTGAAAATGCTGTTATGAATATCCTTCATTTCCCACGAGACTTCTTCTGGCAAGCTCGAAGACAGGACCACGCGACCTTTTCCCAACGCCAACTGATTTACATCAAAGTTGCTGCGTGACAAGCCCTTACCACCAACCTCGAGGGCACCACTGTGACAGGCGTCGACTATCAAAATGACGCGAGCGGCATGAATTCGCTTGGATACAACCTCGACTAAATCTTGCATTTCCAGCGCAGTCGTATAGAGATCGTCAGGGTCTGAGTCATGTGCGAGGATGTAATTGACGCCAGCTGTATCCATGTACGCTGGACTGCCATGACTCGAGATAAAAATCACCACCAGATCATCTGGCGCAGCGACGTGCGGAAGCCACTTCCCACCGAGTTCGGAGACGATTTCCTTCTCCGTCGCTTGTTCATCTGTCAATAGTTTCACGTGGTCGGGCGCGAATTGTCCTTTAGAAATCAAATACTGATAAAAGTCTTGAGCATCTTTCGCAGCCCACCTCAAATTGAGCTTTTCGTTTTTAAATTTGCTCACGCCGACAATCAAGGCCCACTTGTCAGCAACAGGAGTGTTGTAGGCGTCGTCTTCAAGTGCAAAAGCCGGCCCCACATTCGTGACGCAGAGAAGCAATATGATGACCAGACGAAATGGGCGTTCGAACACAACATACTCCATCGTGACGGACCGTTACTATCTTCCCCAATTAGCTCAGATTCTACTGCGAAATTTTCCTCAAATCGATTAAGTTGCCAGTACTTAGAACTTGCTGCACGTGCTCGAATATCGCCTCGTTGTGAGAGTCGAGCGCGCATTGTTCCGATTCAAATTTCTCCAGGGTTTCTTGCGCCTCTGCCTGGCGTCCCATTTGCTCCAGTATCTTCACGTGCAAAGTGAGTGCATAATGCCGCAGCGGGTCGCCCGCGCCAAGATCCTGAAAGTACTCCCTCGCAGAAGTTAAATGCAAGAGAGCCTCTTCCAGTCTATTTTGCAGATACCGCAGCTCGGCAAAGCCGATTTGTACTTCTCCAACAACCTGACCCATGTACCGACGGCGAGACTCGATCAGCTTTTGCACTTCCGAAAGTTGCATCTCTGCATCATCCAGCAGACCGAGCTGAATGTTATTGCGCGCGATATTTGTAAGGACATTTACTTTCAATTCAAAATTTGAATTCCGGCACAGTGCTTTTGCTTCTTCGAGATAAGTTTTCGCAATCTCCGGTCTACTGAGCATCATATTGGCGAAGCCAACGTTGCTAGCGACTATTGCCTTTGCTATGAGATCACCGTTCGATTTCACGTACTCGTAGCGCCGCAAATGAACTTCCGCGGCACGTTCCAGGCACTGTCCTCGACCCATCAGGTTTGCCAGAGTTGTATCGGACATCGAGCTGATCTTGCTGAGCGGCCATAAAGCATAAGTTAGTTGAGCTTCAACGATTTTTCCTTGTCGAGCGAGCAGAACAGCCTTGACTTGATCAAGCTGCATTTGCGCGAACCAGTTGTTACCGGAAATCCTTCCCAGCATCAGTCCAAAGTTGCACAACTTTTCCGCTAAACGATAGTGCCCAGACTCCACTTCATGAATCGCCAAAAGCGTGATCAGCATAATTGCTAGTAAAACTGCGATCAGTGCGAGTGCAACAGGCCAGAAGATTGAAGCACCTGCAACGGCGCGAATCAAAATCATTGATGCGGACAGTACTATCAGTCCCCAGTTGTTAGCAAGGAACGACGGTCGATGTGATTGCAACAACGCGAGTTGTTGATCCGTGAAGCAAAATTTGCTGGATTTGTTCTCCAGGGCGGGCAACTGCCGATTTTCGTTAGTATCCCTCACTGCTCCTCCAGACTCACAGGTCCACTTCGAACTGTTGACTCCATCGCTTGTAAAGGTCAGTGGCTGATGAGTTTGAAGTTCAATCATACCGGTTCAAACTCGCTCAATACAACTTCAGATGCCCAGTTCGCCCACCGCATCGGAACCGGCAGCGTAAATGCAAGACCCAGCAAGACGTTTCGGCATTCCGGAAAAATTCACAAACGGCTTGCTAATATCCTCAAGCTTCCTGACGGTGGGTTATACGCTATGCAAGACTTTGTCTCGAACAGCTATGCTCCTCATTTTTCTGAAAGTTTCGGTGTGAGACAACCGACAAACTTCCCGCCAGCCCTGGATTTGTCTGCACAGACGCGATTTAGAGCGCCGGCAACGCCTCACCCCACCAGTCGCGGCGAGCTAATCTTCCAACAAGAAAGAAGGATTCGCAACGACTTCATACGCAAACCGAGTACAAGTTCAAATCGCTCAAGTCTGACTGTCCTTGCGAGCGGGAAGGTTTTGCAAAGCAAAAAATACGAAGGAACAAATGAACATGCGCTTTCGGAACGTCGACTGAAGTTCATCGCATCGACTGTTGCCTTCGCCCTCATACTCTTCACTGGATATATTAGTATTTCATTCTTGACCCAGCCATTCACGTCGCAAACGTTGTGCAAATCGACACCGAAACAATCTATTACAACCACACCCCCCATCAATTCGATGGCATCGACAGGAACCGTTGCCACTTTATCCAGTGGCACAACGAGGACCGAATTGAGCCGCAATACAGTCGAAGACGAAGCACGCGAGATGAAGGATTTGATTGCCATCGCCCGCGCTCACGCGATGGCGACAAAACCTGGAGAGAGCCAGAAACAACAAACCGAGTCGGATTCGTCTAACCAGAACGATGCAAATCTTGGTAAGACAAGCGATCTCAATCTAGATAAAACAAGCAATCTCAATCTAGATAAAACAAGCGATCTCAATCTAGATAAAACAAGCAATCTCAATCTAGATAAGACAGGCAATGTCAATCTCACGGCAATGACCACCGTCGACCTGGTTAAAACTGGCTACGAGAAACTGCGCTCAGGCTCCGCGCAAGAGTCAATTACGGTACTCAGCGAAGCAATACGACGAGACAGCAACGATCCGACTAGCAGACGATACCTCGGATACGCGCTGTTGAAAATGGGAAGACCGGCTGAAGCCCTCAATCAATACGAGGCAGTGCAAAACTTGAGCGGACTGATGGAAACCGATCGTATAGCCGTTCAGCACGCTAAATACCTGCTCCAGACTGGAGACAAACCGACTGAATCAGAATCAAGCAAAAGTTCCTGATTCTCAATCAGTTCAGGCTCGGCTGTATTAAAATGAGGGGAACTCAGAAGAAGTCCAGTCCGCCTGAAACCTCTCCTAAATGGCAAAGATCCTGACAATCGAAGACGACGCGAATCTGGCCAATTTGGTTCGCTCGTTTCTGCTGGCAGAAAATCATCAGTGTGACGTTCTTCACGACGGGCGCGAGGCGATGGCGCACGTGAAAGCATATCCATATGACGTCATTATCCTCGACTGGGATTTACCGGCGATGAGCGGCATCGACATTTTGAAGGAATTCCGCTCCTCAGGCGGCAAAACACCAATCCTGATGCTCACGGGAAAAGACACTGTAGAGCAGAAGGAAACTGGCTTAGACTGTGGCGCCGACGATTATTTGACCAAGCCATTTGCTATGAAAGAACTCGGCGCCCGCATTCGTTCGCTACTGCGTCGCCCCGCTTTATTGGTAGACACTGCCATCAGCGGTGCAAACATTGTTTTAGATGCCTCGAAGTATCGAGTCATAAAAAACGGCGAACAAATCACACTCCTTCGTCGCGAGTTTCAATTGCTCGAGTTTTTGATGAGGCATCCAAATCAATTGTTCAGCGCAGAAGCTTTGCTCAATCGAGTCTGGCCGACCGAGTCAGACGCAACACTGGAAGCACTGCGCTCGACTATGAAACGACTTCGCAAAAAAATTGACCCTGACAGTAAAATTCTTCGTACAGTTCATGGAGTCGGTTACATCTTTGAAGTCGGCTAGTTTTAGCACTCCATCACTTTCACTCGCCTGGCAAGGCACAATCCTCATTGCCGTAATGCTCGCTTTCGAGCTGCTATTCGTCGGGGTTCTCGGCTTGTTGGTGCAGCAAGCAGAAGACGAAGCGACAAGGCAAATGAGAGCCCAAGATATAGATACAAAATCATCGCAACTTCTGCTCACCATATACGATACCGGCAACTCAGTCGGAGAATTCACACGAACACTCCAGTTCGGTGCCACTAAAAGATTCGAATCATCGAAAGTCGAAGTCACGAGCCTTCTTGACGCACTCAAGGAAGATTTGAAAGACGACGAGCATATGCAGCCAGTCCTCAACAGACTCGAACAAAACATCAAAATTTGTCAACCTGTAATGACACGAATCAAGGAGGAAACTGCTCACCTGGACCGCGAAGAAGCTGCAAATCTCTGGCGCCAGGGAATGACACAGGTAGTCGCGGGGAAAAAAACTGTCCGGGATCTGGTGGATACCGAACTGATTCCCGACACTACACATCTGATGAGCGAAGCCCGCAAAATAGAACAAGAAAAACCAGACGTGGAAAGGCGCCACCGAGATCTGGTCAAAACAGCCTTGTTAATTGGACTGGTCATCAACATTCTGTTTGGTATAGCCGTCGTGCTCTTTTTCACGGGGCGAATTGTGTCGCGGCTCAATGTCTTAGTCGACAACACGAAAAGATTGAAAGAAGGCATGGCGCTGAACCATCAGCTTGAGGGTCGCGATGAGATAGCGCAAGTAGACGCCGTTTTTCATGAAACGGCTGCGGTACTGCAAAAGGAAGAAAAAATACTGAAGGCAAGTGAAGCGCGTGTCAGAGCGATAATCGAAAATGTTCCTGTCGGCGTTATGTTGCTAAGCCCAATCGGAACAATCGAATTCACTAACCCAACGCTCCAAAAAACCTTCGGCTTTGAATCGCACGAATTGCTTGGGAAGAGCGTCACAAAGCTTTTGCCCAGTGAAAAGATTGCGGGTGGCACGCAATTTGTTTCAGAGCTCTCAAAAAAAGCCCTGGGCCACATAATTGAAATTCAGGCTCAACATCGAGATGGGCATGAGGTGCCAATAGATTTCACCATGGCTGAAGTAACGCTGAGCGCGGGGGGCGATGCTCAGATCATGGCGATGACGCTCGATGCTACTGAGCGTTACGAAATCAAAAAACTGAGACAGTCATTCGTACAAATGGTCAGCGAAGAACTGCGAACTCCGCTCACCAAAGTCTCGGATTTTCTAGGCAAGTTTGGAAGCGGAAAATTCGGCGAAATGCCGGAAAAGGCTGTCGACCAATGTCAGAAGTCCGAACAAAACATTGAACGATTGATTACTCTCTTGAACGACCTGTTCGATCTCGAAAAACTCGAGTCAGGCAAAATTGATATCACGAAAGCGCCCGCCTCGCTGCAAGCAATTTTGGACAAATCTCTCAATGCAGTCTCGATGTTTGCTCAGAAGCACAACGTTACTGTCGAAATTCCGCAAACAGAACTTCAACTCTACGTCGACTCGAACCGCATCGTTCAGGTTTTGGTGAACCTGCTTTCCAACGCCATCAAGTTCTCACCGGCACAAAGCAAAGTGACAATAGCAGTCAAGCAATCGGACTCTCAGTTGGAGCTTATGGTAATCGATAAAGGGCGCGGCATCCCCGCCAGTCACATCGGTTCGATGTTTCAAAAGTTTCAGCAAGTCGAGGCCGGTGACGCAAAGAAGAAGGGCGGAACAGGATTAGGACTCGTCATCTGCCGAGCAATTGTCGAAGAACATGGTGGCACCATCGGTGTCGACAGCGAGGAAGGAAAAGGGAGCACCTTCTGGATTCGCCTGCCACAGGAGGCAATCATACGAAGTTAAGACTGCCTACCTTCAAACTTGCTCACCAGGGCATCTTCATCGTCTTGATTCTTCTTGGGTTCGAGACGCTTTTCGTTGGAATGAATTGGTACCTGCTATCTGAGACTGAGAAAGAATCGAGAAGAGAAGAGTCCTACAAAGAGATAAGCGCGAACTCCAGTCGTCTGCTGCAAATGATATTCGACACTGGTGACGCTGCCGGGAAATTCTCTGTAAATCACCAGGGAAGCGATTTAAACCGGTATGAGGCAAGCCGTGCCGAGATTCCGAGGATTTTGAGTTGGCTGAAAGATAGACTTCAGAACAGCCCCAGAGAAATAAAGCTGCTAAATCGAATCGACAAAGATGTGCAACTCGGATTGCAAGTACTGGAAGAAATCAAGAAAGCAGGCGAAGCAGGTGACGAAGAAGCAGCCCAACAAATCGCTTACTTCGCCATGAGAAGATTGCAACCGCGAATAGACTCGCTTTGCCGCAATCAAATTGCGTTTCAGAAAATACAGCGCGAAAAAATTGCAAAGATGCCCGCTGAACTCAAGAAGCGGCGCGACGATACCAGACGACTGCTGGCTGCGGGTCTCGGGGTCAACATTCTCGGCGCAATTCTCCTGGGTGTATTTTTCATTCGAAGCATCACGTCACGCCTCAAGGTCATCACTGAAAATTCTGAAAGATTGAGACGAAAGGAAGAACTACGTCCATCTATGAAAGGTGGTGACGAAATTGCCCAACTCGACACGACATTTCACCAAATGGCTGATTCGTTGCGGGGCGAGGAAGAATTGCTCCGAGCCAGTGAGCAGCAGGTGAAATCGATGATCGAGCAAATGCCCGTCGGTCTCCTCGTCACAAAGGACGCAGACATAGAGTTTGCCAACCCGATGGCTGAACAGCTGTTCAAATACTCACGCGGAGAGATAATCGGCAAATCTCTGGGAGATCTGTTCGCCGCGAATTCAGAAACAGTCTCGAATTCGGGCTCTAGCTCTAGCTCTAGCTCGAACTCGGGCTCTAGCTCAAGCTCGGGCTCGGCATCATCGCTTGCAAGTTGGCTCGAAGAGAAGGCTCTCGACCATGTGGTTGAAATGAAAGCATTCAAAAGCAGCGGTGAAGAATTTCCCATCGAATTCTCGATGTCTGATGTTTCACTCGGGCGCGCTTCAAGACGATTAGCAATGGTGCTTGACGTCACGGAAAGATTTGAAGTTCAGAAAATGAGACGAGAATTTGTAGCGATGGTAAGCCATGAGCTACGAACGCCACTAAATTCGGTATCAGGCTTTCTGCAACTTTTGCCAGTAGGAGTATTTGGCACCTTGAGCCAGGAAGCCATTGCACAGGCAGGTTACGCCGAAGAGAACATAAACAACTTGATCGGTCTGATCACTGACCTGCTTGATCTCGAAAAAATGGAAGCTGGAAAGATGGATCTAGCCAGTACGGCATCACTGCTCGAAGACATCATCGACCAGGCGATCAACGACATCACAGATGCAGCTAATGAGCGTGAAATATCGCCCTACTTCGAAGGGTGCGAAGTCGAAATCAAAGGTGATGTGGAGCGATTGCAGCAGTGCATCACAAAAATTCTTTCCTTCATGATTTCGTTCACGCCGACTGGAGCAGCAATAAACATTTCAGCCGGGAAAGAATCCAACGGGAGCATCAAAATAACAATTTCGAGTCGCCTCCTCACCATTCCAGAGGACTTGCTGACGACAATCTTTGAAAGGTTTCAACAATTAGATTTGCCAGGCGGGCGGGGCAGCACAGGTCTCGGCTTGCCACTAGCCAAAACTATTGTCGAGCAACATAAAGGCTCAATTCAGGTCACGAGCAACGACAACCACGGCACCACTTTCTCAATTCACTTACCCGAATGACAGCCTTCTGCTCTTAAGAGTCACTGTCGCCGCACTATCACTAGTGTCATACGAAACCTCTCCGGATTCTGCATCAAGAGCCAGATTGACGACCTCAAAAAACGCGCCAGAACGTCCTGGGCGATCAGGCTCTTTCACAAAGAAACTGTCTTTTGAATCTCGCGAGCGATACTGATGTATCTGCCATCCATTGTTCAAGAAAGCAGCCGTGTAACCACCCTGGTTTGCTTCTGCATAAACATTTCCGGTGAGTGGGTCGACCATCAAGCCAGAAAGAATGTAGATACGTGGATGAAGCCGATCGTTCGCTCTTTGCACCATCACATATTCATGCCGGCCTTCCGCTCTCCTGATTTGCGTTCCGTCAGACATAACGATCTGTTCAATTTCCAGTCCGTCGTAGTGAATTCCCCACAAAACATTTCCTGCCGGAGCGTGCACAACAAGATCAAACGGACGTTCCTCACCCCATGGAGCGCACGCGTCCCGCGTGCCAGAAACGTCATCGCCTCGATCGAAGCCAGTCTCCGATTGCAATTCGCCCTGTTCACCCTGTTCGCCATCATCCAAGTGCGCACCATCATCCGATTGATCGCCATCATCAGACTGCTCACCATCGCCATGCCGATCATCAGACCGCGCATCATCACGCTGTTCGCCATCATCCGATTGGTCGCTATCATCAGACTGCTCACCATACTCCGGGTCGCCATCAGTATCTCGCCGCGACCTCGTGAACTCAGCCTCGTCAATCACATCGAGATTGGCAAGCATGAACTTCCGCTGCCCATCCTCGACAAAGCAATTTACGACTTCGCTTTCACCCTCCGCCGTCATCACCGAAACGCCGATGAAATCAGCCAACTGATCGGCACAGCCTGCAATCAGATCCTCAACAGCACTTCTCAAAGCAGCGCGATCGTATCCGTCAGCAAATACGGGCTCATCCAGCTCACGTCCGACCGTCAGCGCGCCCGTTATCTTTGGCGGCACGACCTCAAGCACATCAGGCGGCAAAAGCTCGGCGGCACGCCCAAATGCGGCGCTTATTCCACTCGAATGCCCCTGCTTAAGTCCCTGAATGTAGCTCTTGTACTTCTGAATATGCTCAACCATCCCCCCACCGCCTGAGGTCGGCTGTTCATAATCGTCTTCCTCGCCCAATGTCCTTCCTCCAGACCTTTCTCACATATTAATGGATATCTCGGTGGTACAAAATCATCAGTCTTTTAGTTATCTGCCACGCGTGACCCAATTTTGCCATGCGCCCGCCTGATAATTACGAGCCTTAGATCCCAGGACGCCCGAGGAGCCCCAAAATGGGCAAAGACAAGCCAAAATCTCACCCACCCGAATCTTCTGACAATATGGTCACGAGGACCATGAAGTCAACAGTGAAGGCTTTCTCCGGCATCGCCAGGTCAATTTATGGCGACAGCCATGGACCGGCAACAAAATCTGAACACAAATCGACCCATGCATCTGAGAAGAGATCGGCAAAGCCAACGGAGTCGTCCAAAGCCAGCGACGGACACGCCAACAAAGGTGACGCACACTCCAGCAAGGGCGTCGTAAAACCTCAATCCGATGCAAAATCAACGGGGACAAAAGCCACTCAACACCAGGCAGAAATCAGGTCCGACATGAAATCCGCCGAGGGGCGCAAGTCGGTACCGAAACACCCAGAGAGCACAACCGAGGCGAAACACGCCACCCAAAAGAATTCCACCGACTCAAAGCACCCCAACCCAAAGAATTCCACCGACTCGAAGCACCCAGCGACCGAAAAGCCCGCCGAAAAGACCAGCCTTTCCAACTACATTTACCAGCTCAAAGAAAGGGCAAAAACCAATATCACCGAGGAAATCGCAAAAGTCAAAACAACGGCCAAATTCCTGGAAGACAATCTACACAAGGTTGAAAACACCGCCGCCAAGACTCTCAAGGAAATTTCCGCCCCGCCCAAAGACGCCCCCCGGGAACCAAAGCCCCTCGCTCTCAATAAAATGACGCCCGAGCAAAGAGTCCGGGCAGGACAATTCGAATACACCGACGAGAAAACAAACGTTAGCTACAAGTACGACAAGAAAACGGGCAACGTGCAGGAAATGCAGCGGGGCGACACAACCACCCACTTCAAATACGACAAAACAGGCAACGCGGCGAGCATGGAAGTCAAACAGGGCAATCACATCCTTGCCCAGCTAGACAACAAAGATTCCAGCAAAATCAAAGTCGACCAGGTCACCGGCGCAATCAACGTCGAAGCGGTCAACAAAGACTCGAAGTCGCACGTTAAAAAAGAGACGACCACCTACCAACCTGACGGCACCGTAACCAACGTCGGCTACGACGCGAACGGACACAGAACCTCAAAAGTCGGCTTCGCGATGGAAGGCGATCAGCTCTCGCGAAAGTATCGAGTCGACTACGTCTACACACAGGGTGAAAAGGAAAAGCCGGGCGAAGTTTTCAGCGTGACAAGAAATCTGGAAGAAAAAAATCCAGCCAAACAAGTCGTTGAGAAGTGCTGGTACGACGATCCAAAAAATGTCGAAAAACAAACACCTTCGATAAAAGAAAAAATCAGCAGCGATCCAGACAACAGCACTAAAGTCACGAGAGCATACAAAGACGGACGCAGCGAAGAACTTCGACTCGATTCGCACGGACACACCACCGAGTTTCACGTTCGCAATCCGAAAGGGCACACCGTCAAGTACGAAGTCAAAGACGACAAAATCGTTGGTGCTAAAGTTGACGGCGAAGAATTCAAAGACGCCACTGCGCAAGCAAGCGCGCAAAAAGATCTGGCGCGAATGAAGAATCTCTACAACTTCCAAATCAAGGCAGCACAGGCGGAAAAAGTCGAACAACCAGTTGGACTCACAGACTACGCGCTTACAGAAAGCAAGACAGGAACAATCGTCCTCGAAACTGACGACGGCATTCACTCATACCACGCGCGATTCGGCGAAGTCAGAGACAAAAACAAGAATCTCATCGGACACCTGGACAAAGACAACAAGCTAACTCTAGAGAATGGCGTCGACCTGAAAATCGGCAAGCAACGAATCAAAGATGGCACATCACTCGATCAAATGGAAGGTTCGTCCTTCTTCGATACACACGACATCTTGAATAATCGTCAGGCAATCGAAAGCAATGGTCCTGGCAAGAATGGCATGCTACTCAAACCAGACGGTCGACTCGGCGGCATCATCACAAAAAACAATGTGTTTGACGAAACCGGCGAGTACCTCGGAAAGCTTGACAGCAGCGGCACTCTGACAAAATCAATCGAAAGTGGCAAAGGCAAAATCGACATCAACTCAGAACTTCGCGGATACTCCTTCATCGGCAAGGAGCGAGGTCAAGATCGAAGATTCATCATGTCGTCCAACATGAGCAATGGCGAAATTTCGCTGGATGATCCGCCCGGAAAACACAAAGTCGAAATGGGGATGATCCTCGTCAAAGACCAAAACGGCAACATGGTTCAGAAAGGAATCGTGGAAGCACCAAACTTTGCCGGCGGCAAATTAGATGGTGGCAGTATAACTCTATTCAAGGGCAAAGAGTCTGAAACGAAACCACTTTGCGCATCGAAGGGAACTGTCATAGACCTCGAAATCAAAGGTGAAGGCGCCGTAAAGAGTCAACGAATTCAGGCTGTCTGTTTGGGAGAGCAAGTTGTCGCTCCAGATCAAAAATCTATAGTGAGCGGAGGATTCTTCGACATTCAAGACGCGAAGGCGCGCGAAAAACAACTCGTTCGCGACGCAGAGACGAAGTTGAAAGAGAAGGACGACGATGTTGTCGGTCATTGGGCCGGGGGATTTGCACAACTCGGCGGCAAATCCGACTACGACGCACTGAAGGAAACAGTCGAACTCACACATCGCAGAAGCGATCAAAAGCTTGCTTCGCTAGATCAAATCGTAAAAGACGGAAAAGTCGATTTGAACTCCCTCGGCTTTTACAACCGAGAACTGGAGCACCTGACACAAACTCCAAAAACGAAACCAGAACCCAAAAAACATGAAGAACCCAAAACGGTGCTCAAACGCCCCGACCTCAAAGACAAAGTCATCACAGGAAAAGCAAGAGTCGGAAATGAACTAATCGAATTCAAAGACAATCACGTCATGGTTGATGGAAAATCCGTTGGCGAAGTCACTCCCGACTATGTCATAAAAATAAAGGGTCGCGCGCCGATAGATCTAAAACAAGAAGATCGCGTGTTGATGGAATTCAAATTCGAAGGACCCGGTGCATCCAACGAAACACATCAACTTGTCGGTCTGGGCAGAACAAAAGTCGGACTCAACGGACGAATGTACGAAGGCGGGCTAGTAGACACCAAATCTCTTACCGCTGAGGCTTCTCAACGACAGGTCGACATGGAGAAAGCCATCAAGGAGTACAAAGATGGCAGACACATCACCTCTGGAGTCAGCAACTACTTGCTGGGCGACGCTGAAGGCACCATGGATCAACAAGTTGCAACCTTCCGCACGCAGAAGTCCGGTCTGGAAAAGGAATTCCAAACCCTATTCAAAGAAGGATTTAATCCTAAGAACCTGGACAACAACCGCGTTGATCAATGCACTAGAGCAACTCAACTAATGATGGAAAACTGTCGCACCACGACAGCCGATGGCACAGAATTAGTTCAGAGAACAACACAGCTAGAGCAACAAGCCAACGAAGGCTTAATCATGGCTACCACTACGATTGCCACCATGGGAGTGGGCGCAGCATTCAACGGACTTGCCAATGCAGGCAAACTGGCAAACTTATCCAGAGTAACTGTTCTCACAACTGAAGTAGGGGCTACCGGTCTCGCCGGCGGTACCATCTCCGTCATTGGTAGACACACTGAGAAAGGTGGCTGGAACGAAGCATATACAAATCTGGCGTCAGGCACCATGGAGGGTATGGCGAACTCGCTGAATGCCTTCGGAACCATGATGAAGGCTCAAGGACTCGGAAAGCTGGGAGTCACCATGAACCAGTTGAGCCAAGCCGAAGTCAATATGGCGAACCTGGCAAAAGCAAGTGTACGAGTAGAGCAATTGGTAAAAGGTGACATTGAACTTGCTCAAGTGAGCAAGGCTATGGTAACTATTGAGAACCTCAATAAAGCGGGGCTCACAACTAAAGGTCTAGCCAAAGTTGGTATCACGGCTGAGGAATTGAAATCAGGCGCTGTCAGCATGGAACGACTGATGCAAGCCGGACTCAAAGAGAAGGATCTGGCGAAAGTCTCCTTCTCGGTAGAGGAACTCGGCAAACACTCCCTCGATCTTCAAAAGGTTCCCGTAGCACTGGAAGAACTGCAACGCTGCGGAGTGCCATTAGAACAGCTGGCGGCGAAGGGTGTGCAAATCGCTGGACCCGGCGAGAAGATATTTACCACTGCGGATCAGATGTTATTAGACAGCAACTTTGGCCAGCTTTCGACCAAGATCGCAAACAATCCAATCGCAAATGCCGTGCTGAAAAATAGTCTGCAACTCGGAGAGGGTGCGGCGCAAACAGCTCTGTATGATTTGGCCGCAGGCGTGAGAAGTAAGGACGGACTAAACTTGCAAGAATCGTTGGGTCCAGAAAGACTTTTAACGGGAACCCTCTTCAACGTAGGCGCCCAAACGATTGGCAATACAGTCGGAAACCTTGGCAAATTGTCACAAGAACTCGAAGGTTCCAAAAACAAATTCCTCAGCTTCCTGGGCGAAGAGCGCGCACTCTCTGATATTCAATTTAGATCCAAACGCGTCTTCAATGATTTTGCATCGGAGTGTTTCACACAGTTCGCCAGCAGACTCCCCTCCGAAGTCAGCACAGCTTATGCAAACGGCGCCATGTCGTCAATTAACGATGCAATCAAAAACGAAAAACAAAGAGTAGCTGAAAAACTCGGGCACGCTCCGACCGAGCAAGAACTGTATGAGAACATGAATTACACAAGAGTGCTTCAGGAGATTCATGAACAGGGAGCTATGGCAGCAGCTTCCAGTCCGCTTATAAGCATTGCAGGAAGCCCTATTCACGCCTGGTCAGAAAAATACGCACCAAAATCGCGCCCGTCCAGCGAATCAGTCGAATCAATTCAGCCGGAACAAAGCACTACAGGTAGTGTTCATGATTCGACAGCAAACCAGTCCTACTCAAAGACGGCCCACGACACGATCCCTACCCAACCAGACTCAAAGACGTCCCACGACTCGACACCAAAACATATTGACTCAGCCACGACAAAACCAGAGACACCAAAGAGTGTTTCCGACTCGTCACCAGAAGCCCCCGCAACAAAAACTCGAATCGAGCCCGAAAGTCGCGCTGGAATCGAACTTGAAAGTCCCGCTGTAATTGAGCGGCAACGCCAATCTCTCGAGCAATTAGCCAGCCAACACACTAAAGGATGGAAGCATGAGCACGGCAAGGAACCGGGACTGAAAGTAATCGATAAAGAAGGACGAGAACAATCTTTTCTCGAAGCTGTCAAAAAAGCAAGCGACGCGCTCTGCAATAGCGGAGAACCTGGCGACACAAGACCGATTCGCAAAGACATGCTCCACGAAGTGAACATCGTCAAATCTGCGTTAGCAGACAACCCAGAACAATTGAAAATCTATAACGAGTATGTAGAAAAACGCCAAGCATATGAAACTTCTGCCAGAGAGCTACACACCGAGTTAGAGTCGCGCAGATCCGATGTACAAAAAATGATCGACGCGTACTGCCGAGAAAATGCTCTTGCGCCAATCGAAGTGACGCATAGTCTCGATATCCACACTACAGCAAAAGGCTACCGCAACGGCAAACTTGACATAGCGATGAGCTGGTTGCTGAAGGAACGCCTGAACGAAACAGAGCTAAACACTTTACACGCCGAACTCAGGAAAGTCGGACGAGAGAACGAAACAGTTGAATACAAGGTCCGGGCAGCTCAAGCAAAAACCGAAAGACAACTTGCCGATCTTGAAAAAATCTGCACAGATAACACCAAAAACTGGCGAGAAGTCGGCAATGGAGAAGTAGGACTCGCGGTCATCGACGCAGATGGACGATTCAAGATCAGACAGGAGATTACAGAAAAGCTAGTCGACGAGCTATGCCACAAAACAGGCGCAGACGGAAAGCCCATTATCCAGCCAGAGCGCTTCCACGATATCGACTATGCAAGAACAAAACTAAGTGGCGACCAACTCGCACAGTACGAGAAGTATGTCGAAGCACGCCAGAAACACGAAGATGCAGAGCGAACACTCCGAAGATTACTCGATGAACGACTCAACGTCCTTCAAGCGGTAATGGATCAATATTGTGAGCAAAATCATCAACCTCACGTCACACTGAAACGCACTCATCAATTAACGGATACAGGTAAGGAGTACTCAGATGGATCAATCGTCATCGGCAGCCGTGAACTACTAAAATCTGGACCTAGCGACGCCCTTCGTGAATTCCTCGTCCGAGAGTCATCAAAAGCCGAATCACGCGCACCAGAATTCGACGCCATACTGAAGGATTTCGATCCCCATCAGCAAAAGATGCGCAAGTCCCCCGTCGACTACTCATTCCGTCGCATCCACGATTTTCCGAGCGAAGAAGCGAGAGACCGTTTCCTTTACCTGCAAATGAAAGTAGATAAGCACAAAGTTCTACAGAGGGAAACGATTCGCAAGTTCGCTGAAAACGTAAAGCAAATCGGAGATAGTTTCACTCCCGTCGACAAAAATCTCAGTCAAGAAGAAAAGCAGGTGATCATAAAAGAGCGCTTAGATGCGCTGCGAAAAGCACACATAGAGGCTTTCGGTGAGCCGCCCCCCAGAATCGTAGTGCTGTCAGATCGAGAAATGGCTGAATCTGGAGCAGATGCAGGCTACCTCAGAGGACGCGGTATAACCCAGCTTCGTGAAAGCGAAATTCTCGGATATAGCTTATTCTCACCCAAACCATTCATTCATGAAGGCGTGCACGTCACTCAAGACAGAGCAATTATTCAAGCACTTGCCACAGATCTGATGCGACAAAAGGGCATTGATTCGTTCGACCAACTCAAAGCGCACGATGGTAGCTGGACGCCCGAAGGCAGAACGTTTTTGGCAGAGTTGCAAAATGAATACAAGTCGCGCACAGCCTTCACTGAATTCGTTCCACTCAACGAAAAATTCTTCCAGCAGGCTATGGATTCGTCGCGCAAATATCTGGAAGAATCTGTCAAATTATCCGCCGACGCACTGAACATCGACCCCGAATATGTGCGCGGAAGTCGATTAGCAAGTGACCTGCACAAGAAAGAACAACGCTCAGCAGAGCGTCAAGCAGATCTCTCCGAAAAGATGCTCAACCTGGCAAGAGCGCTGACTCCGCGAGACTTAAGCGGCAACGGACTGAGAAATTATTTGAATGAGCTCTTTACTCAGGCACATAGAATTGAAGATGGACCAAATCCACTTGCAGAGTTCGAAGCCAAAAAGCTGCTGCAAAAGGTTTGCTCAAATCCAATGTTCAGAAACGAATTATTTGGAAATAATCATCACCTTACTGGTGGAATCGGAGAGTTCAATCGAAAAGACAGACAATTCGAAGACATGCTCTACCGAGCTGTATCTGACAACAACGCACCTGATTTCGTAGCAAACATCGTTGAGGCAGCAATTCGGAGAAGCGCAAATCCAGGTCTCAATCCAACCGAATCGAGAGAAGTCTGGTTGAGGCAAATGGAAGAGCATCTCAATGATTCGGCCGCAGCACCTTCAACTCCAAAAGCATTTAATCGCACCGAGCTGCGCACTTATGCGTTCCTTCTGGAACACTTCAAAAATCCACGCAATGGCTCAATCGGAAGTCTGACCCGACAACGATTCGAAGAAGCTCTACCAATTCTGATGAAGGAGCTTGTCAAAGACAGCATAAAAGAAGCAATCATTCACGACCAACTTGTCTATTTCGGCAACCTGGCTGAGACAGAGACCAGACACACGGATTCACTTGTGGATGAGTGGGCAAAGGGAAGAGGTTCCGGCGAAGAAGCGCCGCTGACTACAAGACAAAAAATGTATTCAGACAAACTCGGCAAATTCTGGATGTCTGGAGAGCAGAGCCTCGCATCAGGGCCAAGCACTTCAGATGGTGTCATGAACATGAGGCAGGACAATCCGCTGCTGCGCATGATGCAGATTCAGCAGATGCAAGAACAACAAAAATATGGCGACCTGAATATGGTTGAGCAAGGTGCAATACCAGACAATTATTACAGAACCGAAAACTCGGAAGAACAGGCACGACAATCTAAAAGCCAGCAGACTGACGGAGCCGATTCAAGCACCAGAGACGATAGCAAAGGTAACAACCAAAGCGAAAAGCGTCTCCAGAACCGGTCAGACGGTCAAAACTACAAAGAGGGCGGCACAGGAGAGAAGTCGCAACTCCCATCGGGAGACGAGTTGGCTGACATGCCACAAAAGCCGGCGCAGAGTGTTGGCGACGTGCCTAAGCAGCAATCCACACAGTACCCGCAAGAATATCACGCTCAATTAGAAGCGAACCGGATAAATCGACTCAACATACACAGACATCTTTCCAAAGGCAACATTCTGGATCATGTTGCGAAAGCTCAAAATCTCATAGCAGAACTGAGCAACGCACCAGCTGAACTCAAAACTGCTATTCAGGTTATGGCTCACTCACACGAAAAGGCGCGCATACTCGAACAGGTAGTCAAATATCATGACCCAGCAGCTCTTCCAGAAAAGCTCTCCGACGCGATTCGCAACGAAGAACAACTGACTTACGCCGAAATGCGTAAGGTTATGATCGATTGTCATCCGTCTGATTTGCAGGTTGGATTGCGCTTGACTGAAAGAGTTTCCAATCTTTCAGATCCGGAAAAAGTAAGAGAATACTGGAAAGAAGCAGTGCAATCTTACACTCGCATCGATGAAGAGAATCTGTCGAAGGTCGAACGCGCACAGTATCAGAAACTGGGCACCAGACTGGAATCTGAAATGAGAAAACGTGTTAGCGATATTACCGCTTACCTTGAAGCGCCACAGAATGAAGGGGCGCGCAAAAACAAACCCACAGACGGATTTGTTGCTAAGCAGGGCTATGCACCCAGGTATAACCCGCAGGACGGACGCGCACAGGAAGTGACTTTCGCAGCGCGCGCGGCGACAGCACTCAATTCCCGACTACTGTCAGATGTTGTCATAGCAGAGCAACCGCAAGTTCTGTCGAAAGACAAACAGCTCGTCGACACAATCAAACGAGACCTCAAAGATGAACTGGCTTCCGAAACCGCATACCTGGTCAAAAGAGGAGTCAAACAGGATGACGCGGAGAGACAAGCTCTTTTCACAATTATTCGAGGACTAACCGATTCGGTAGGTAATAAAGATGCTGCAGAATACACAGCTGTAGAGCAGCAAGTAGATCGCGCCATCAACGACGCGATGAATCGAGGCAAAGATTGGATCGGACTGCCCATCCCCTCGAATTGTGTATTAGACAAGTTTGGCTGCGATTACCTTCTTATCAACAAAAGAACAGGCGAGTACTTTCCTTTAGATGTAACTATCCACGGCATCGAAAAAATTACTGGACAACTCGTGGATTGCCGAGCGATGAATCCAAATTTGAAATGGGATGCAGCTAAAACTATTCCTTCAGACAGAGAAAAATGGATCATGTCTGTTCCCTCTGAAAAAGAGTGGAATGACGCATTGTTCCAAAGCAAAAAGGAAGCCAACGGCGATAGCAACGCAGGACGAGCCCAGCTTGAGCAAGATGCCGTCGAACAGATCTCGGTTGCATTGCTTGCGACAATTCAATCTCCAAGCAGACTTAATCTGATCGACCATCCTCTGCCACAAAATCTTACCACTATGGTGGCAACAGATGAATTGGCTGCATGCACTGCCTTTACTCGAAACCTGGCACGAGCAGGAATGCACAGATGGGCTACAGACCTTCAGCTTCGAGCCGTGCCCTACATTCAAAACCAAATACAAAAGCAAGCACAAGTTCAAGCACAAAATCAAGCCCGAAGTAAACCACCACAACCACCAAATACGCCACCAACTACGCCTCCGACAATATAAGAGACGATCAAAAATAAGAAGTGTCAAAGGAGCCGCCGTCCAATGAAAGACCACAACCTTGGTGACCAGGTATTCACAGAAACCAAGATCAAAGACAAAGATGGTAAAGAGAAGCGCATCAGTGATGTAGCCCAGGACAGTTGGGGTGCACCGCCGAAAGACTCGACAAAGGCTGCACGCTCCGCAGTTGAAGGTGCTATCAGCGCAGCCGAAAAAGCGAGCGGTACAAATGAAAAAGTAAGCAGCGCAACCGAAAAAGCGATCAATGCAACAGAAAGAGCAAGCAGCGCAATTGAACGTACTCTTGGTGCATCTGCAGAAAGAAGAAACGCCGAACAAACTGCAACACAACACCAGGAACAGTTGATCGAAGCCAGCAAACGAATCAAACTTCTCAATAACGAATTGCACAAACCCGGCGGCGCATTAGCAAGCTCAGACTTAGAGCTGATCGGCTTTGACAAGACCGGAAGGCTGCTCATGATCCACCGCGATAAGAGCGGCCATGTCGATGGAAAGTTTCTCGTCGATCACGAATCAGGGCAAATAGTTGCCAAAACGAAAAAGGGACAACTCGACAAATGGGATAAGAGTCCTGACTACGATCGCAAAGATCGTGAGCGCGGAAGCCACCCCAAAGATTGGCACTCTGAGCCATCTCACGGAGCCACGGTTTGGAAGGATAGTCAGGGACACCTTCGAGAAGTGAATCGTCCGAATGGAGACAGAATATCAGTAACTCTCGACACCCAGGGTAAGCCATCTGAAATCAATGTCAGTTATGCAGCCAGAGACGGCAAATCTGGGAGGGTGGAACAATTCAAAGTTGCTGCGAACGGCGACGTGATTGTGCAATCGCAAGGCATAAAGGAAGCCTGGCTCAAACTGCCCGACAGCGCACAAAAAGCCGAAATTCTCAATGATGGATCGCTGCAGTTACAACTAAAAGAAAACGAGCGGCGCACCTTAAGACCAGATGGTTCCACAATTGACACCAGGCGAATCAATGGACAGTGGGTTACCACGCAAGTTGCCGATGCATACGGCGATCGCCGTGAATACAAGTGGGATGAGAAAGCAACCAAATTAACAGAAGTGACAATCACTCACGCCTCGAACAAAACAAGCGAGACTTTCAGACCGGGCGGGAGCGTCGATGGTGTTCAGCAGGACTTTTGGTATAGATACCCTTCAGATCCCAAAAATCCAGGGAGCGGTCAAAAGTTTCAGGTTGACAGCGACGGAACACTTACGCAATTTGTGAAAGCAACTGAGTTCATCATTGCTAAACCAAATGGCTCAGTGCACCACACTGTTGGCAATGAAACAACGGTATTGCGCCAGCCCTTCAGATTGCCGGAAACTACAGACCCAAATCAGCTACTGAGCGTTCCGGAAAACATCGCTCCAGAACCGTACCGCAAGATATAGCCAGGTCGACCGGATTCACGGCGCCAAACGCAAGAGACAACCAGGTCGACCGGATTTACCGTGCCAAAAGCAAGACTTAGACGGGGAACTCAACTCCACTAAACGAACATCGCCCAACGCCTCTTTACTTCCCGTAGCCGCTCGCTCCGGTTAGTGCTAATCTGTGCTGCCATGGCTAAGGTACTTTTAGTTGAGGACAACCAGGATTTGGCGGGTCTAGTCCGCTCGATGCTGGAGTTTGAAGATCACACAGTTCATGTCGTCTACACAGGCACAGAAGGTCGTGACAACATTCTCAAGCATCCATATGATTTGATAATTCTCGACTGGGATCTCCCTGGACTTTCCGGCATTGAAATTCTCAAAGAGTTTCGTGCTCAGGGCGGCACAACACCAGTTCTGATACTGACAGGACGGCAGTCGTCAGATGAGAAGGAAACTGGCCTGGACGAAGGCGCGGACGACTATTTGACCAAGCCTTTCGATATGAAAGAACTCAACGCCAGAATAAGAGCTCAGCTCAGAAGATACACAAAAGTCCAGAGCATGAATTCGTTGCTGCTCGGAGACATCGTTTTAGACACGACAAAACAACGCGCAACCAAAAGTGGACGAACAGTCGTTCTTACACCCAGAGAGTATCAACTTCTTCAATTCTGCGCAAAATACCCCCATCTGGTTCTCGAATTTCCAGACCTTGTAAAACAAGTCTGGCCAACAAATTCCGAAACGACATCAGAAGCGTTAGCAGACGCAGCAGAAGAGATGACAGACGCGATCGCCAGGACAACGCTTCGAAGATTGAGAAAGAAACTAGATCCAGAAGGACAAATCATTTTTCCGCACATTGTCTCCGTATCTGGTACCACAGCAGCAGAAAAACAAGACCAAACTATCCAATCTGGACAAATAAAAAGTGCCACCACCTCTGACTCAGAAGAATCAGATTGTGATGATGATGCCGATCCGTTTATCGGCACCATATTTGACCAGAAGTATGAACTTGTAGAACTCCTGGGTGGTGGTGGAACAGGGCTTGTTTATCGCGCTAAACATTGCACGCTCGGTAATACTGTTGCCGTGAAATTGCTCTATCCGCACCTGAACTTTCGCTCCGAAATCGTGCGAAGGTTCAGTCAAGAAGCCAGGTCATCCGGCATCCTCTCACACAAGAATGTAATTGAAATCCACGATTTTGGGCAAAACGACATGGGTCAACCATACCTGGTTATGGAACTTCTGATCGGAACCAGTCTGGGAGAGATGATTAAAAAAGCAGGCAAATTGCGTCTGTCTCAAGCCGCAGACCTTTTCGTTCAAACCTGTAATGGTCTTGCGCACGCCCACGAGAAGGGCGTTTTACACAGAGACGTGAAACCCAGCAACTTGATGATTGTGACGGAATCAAATGGTTCCATCACTGTCAAATTAGTGGATTTCGGCATGGCAAAACCAACGACCGATCAATCCGTGGAAAGCCTCACGAGAACTGGCGAAGTCTTCGGCAGCCCACCCTACATGAGTCCAGAGCAATGCCGCGGACTGAAAGTAGACCATCGATCCGACATCTATGCGCTGGGCTGCGTGTTGTACGAGATGCTTACAGGAAAACCACCCTTTCTGGGTGCGGACGCCCTGCAAACAATCATGTTGCACATAAATGCCGAACCACCGCACCTGAAACTCTCCGACATCCCTGATGAACAAAACATCTTGTTGGACAGAATCCTCCAGAAGTGCCTGGAAAAAGACAAAGAGCAGCGCTTTCAAACCGTAGACGAACTAAGAATCAGCTTCGAAGCATTATTTCAATAGTTCCACTGTCGCGACTGTGGGCTCGAACACGAACACAATCCCGACACAACAAGTCTCGATACTATTTCCGTCGGCGGATCAACAAGTGGACTGTTAGCAATAGACCCCGGCATGGAACAATGCCGATACGATGAATGTACAAACTCTGGCACCACTCTGACCCTAAGGCACAAACTCTAACCCAAAATTTTTTTGCGGAGCTAAAAGTCAATGTCCTGCAAACGCGCCAGACGACACCGCATTTTACGTTCATGTACAGGGAGTTCCCTGGCACTTGTAGTAACCGTCTTTATTGGGATTCTAGTCGTTCTTGCCTTCTTCGCACTGAGCTTTGTCAGAACAGTTGGCGGGCACCAGGAGCAAGAGACGGCTATTGAGGCTGCTTCACTTGCTGCAGCCAAATCACTCAGCAAGGTGGTAGTCGATGATCCGGCAGTTGGACTGGTTGGTCTATCAAACTCACCGCCCGCATATAAAAATACGATGGCACAAGACAATTACTACACCCCGGTGCGGTCGATTAACTCATTACTGGCGACAAACCGTCTGGACATGGTGATAGCTGACTTACTCGACGATGATTTACTCAGGCAGTGCGCAGACTTCGACTATGCGAGGTTAATGCAGGCGCGGCAACGGTTGTCTGCCGAGCTGGTGCGTTGCGTAGAGCGCGGCGCGCATGCCACTGATGCTGACGGCGGCACCCTCACACCATGGGACGATGCACTCGCGGCCTACGAGTCAAATGGGCAGCGCATGACTGGCTCTCAGACGAAACTCCTCGTCGATACCCTGAAAATCACTCTTGGCGGAGCCGAAGCCATAGCGACCAACTGTCCGATTCCGAGACCATCCAAGTATGCACGACTAAACACAGACGAACAGTCAAATTACAACTATGTTGCCTACAAGAATATCGTTTTCAGAGGAAAGAGTTTCGTATTTGCTGGAACAAGCTCTTCGTCATGCCTCGTCGACGTGAAGAACTTTCGCGAAACCATGCCCAACTTACCGTACTTCATTCCGTGCGTAGTGAAATGCGAAGGCACTCAAGAATTCGTAGAGAAAAACAGCCGGCGTCTGGTTCACTGCGCAGCATGCGCCCAGCCGCCGTGTCTTCAAGACACATGTCCGCATCCTGGTGCTCTGTCTGTGAGTTTTCCCGGTAAAGGCGCTCCCGAGATCACTTCGCTTTACAGTATCTTCGCCAACAAGAACATCACGAAAAGTCCTACCGACCTTGTCCAAACGCCAACAGCAGCAGACTACCCCAATGCACCACTAACAGTGGTGCCTCTTCCCGTGCTTGGCGAAGAGCATCCTCGCAGCGAAAAGGTCATCAGACTCGCGTTTTACGACTGGATAAGGCGAGGAGGCGAGACACTTGATGTTCAATCGCTGCTGGAGGCAATGACCAAACCAATCGACACGACGAGCGGTGGCAAATCCTTTTTGTACGAGTGCCAGAAAGACGGAGTTGTAACCGTCACGTCGAAAGCGATTAACCCGCTGCCGGAGCTGCCGGTCAGTCAGAATCAGTGGCGATCGGTGTCAGGTATTGCACTCCACAGCACGAACGGCAGCTTTTTCGACGTCATCGTGAAAGACTATGTCAACCAACCGGGGCGAAATTTAGGGGGTCTGCACGCAGGAGAGCCTCTCGGAGAGGTAGAACCATCGAGCGGCGGCCCTATAGCGAACAATTCAATTAGTGACCCAAGAACATCAGTAGGAACATTTCCCATGGGACCTGGCGGCGGAGCGCCCCGACCAACCTACTTCAGCGGTGGTACAGCTGTAGACATAAGATTCAGAGAGCGAATCGTGAACAAGGCGGGCTAAGCCGCCTTACTTCATAGCGACAGTTTTACTAAGAATTCCTTCGTCAAACTCGATTGCTACTAATTGACCATTGGAATATACAGGTTTAGCATCGATTCCGACATTCTTCTGCTCTTTCAAACTAGTTTCAGTAACACATTGCTTGATTTCATCCATCGAATGCACGGACCGGTACTGATTTAGGGCGTCTTCGAGAGCATTCGTATCACCGCGGTCTAGTAAGTCTGCAAATTTTTGAGATTCGCTGCAAGATCTGGACACGACTTGTTACCTCCATAAAAGGGGCGTCATCGGTATTTGTTTCGGGATGTTTCCTGCTGTGATTTTGCGACAAACCAGTGTCTGTGTTGTGTCCATCAGTCCCTATTCGCCTTTAGGCAAACGGACGGTGAAAAGACTGCCTTTGCCGGGCTCGCTACTGCATGCAATCGTTCCGCCATGCAGTTCTACGAGCTGTTTGCAGATCGCCAGTCCCAAACCGGTTCCCCTTCTCTCTGTCATGTCACCGCGCTCAATCTGCCGAAAACGATCAAAAATTACAGCAGTCATATTCGCTGGAACACCTCGCCCCTGGTCGGCGACTGTCAATTCGACATAAGAGTATGATTCTTCGGCTCCGAGGCTGACAGTGCCTCCGTTCGGCGAAAACTTAATGGCGTTGGAAACCAGATTCGCAATTATCTGCACCAGCCGTTCGCGATCTGCAAAAACAGTTGCGGAGGCGCCCGACAAACTAAGATGCACGTTCTTTTTCTCAGCAATCGTCTGCATAGTTTCCAGAACTGCGTCGAATACTTCTAACACCGGCACTTTTTCTTTTCTGATTTCGAGCATGCCAGACTCGAGTTTGTCGAAGTCCAGAATATCCATGGATAGCGTCAGTATGCGCTGACAATTGTTCTTAGCGAGAGTCAAAAGATGCTGACTCTGTTGTGATTGGGAAGAGTCGTTAGATTTGAGAAGGAATTCGACGGCTCCCTGAATTGTGGTCAACGGCGAACGTATATCGTGACTGACCATCGAAAGCACTTCTTGCTTGAGCCGCTCGACTTGCTTGCGTTCAGTCAAATCATGCACAACACAAAATATAGAAGACTCCTTTGGCACCCAGCGCATCGACCACAGCGTTTCAACTCGCCTCGCATCAGTGCTGCGCATTGCCAATTCAACAGTAAAAGCCTTGTCCGTACTTCGTGCCCGAGTCAACGAATCCTTCGCGTCGTTCAGACTTTCAGGATCGGTCAGATCGAGCAAAGAACGCGACTTCAATTCTTCATGAGGAATACCGAACAGATCGTCGGCCGCAGGATTTACTGAAATGAAATTGCCATCGGCGTCGATAGAACAAATCACATCGACTGCATTTCGAATAATGGCGCGCTCCTTCTCGGCGGCTTCGTTGATAGCATTGGCCATAGCATGGAATGTGTCATCGAGAAGAGCAACTTCGTCATTGCCTACGATTGCCGGGTTGAGGGCTTCACCCCGCGATAGACGATTAGCATTATCGATCAGAGCTTTGATTCGGCGCCCTACGGTCCCCCCATAAGTAAGAGTCGACAGCAATGCAAGCAAAACGTAGAAAGCCAAACCAGCGTACATGAGAACGCGAATTAACTTTCGCTGCGGCACGACATCTTCGAAATTGGCTTTGAATCGCCCTCTTTCGCTAGCCAGAAGTTTCTGACGTAATGTAATAGCTTCGTTCCACAAAGGCAGAAGCTCGTTACCAGAGAAGAGCGCTTTCACCTGATCGGGGCGGCTCAATTCCTTCTGCGAATCAAGCACCGTCAGTCTCTCATCCAGGCGGTGGTTGATCGACAACAACTGGCGAGCTTCATCACTTTGAGTCTCATTGGCCGCATACAGCGCAGTCATGCGCTCGTTCTCCTCGGAAAGCTTGTGTTTGACCGATTGCAAGACTTCCCGATACTCAGGTCGAGCTGTCAGCTTGTAGCCAGTCCAACAGAGCGCCACAGAAGCAGCTAGAAATTCGCTCCAATTTGCGCGTCCGATCACCTCTTTACTACGATTCTCGTATTCTGCCATCAATTCGGAGCGTTCCAGCAGGATCCCGATTACCACCGAGAAAAGCATCTGAAATGCAAGCGGCAGAGCAATAAAGAGTCCGAGTTTTGTTCTAAGAGAAATCACGGCTAGAGTTTTTGAGACACGCCCATTTTACTCGTATTTGATAAAATGCAGGAGTTTGGACCACTGAAGAAGCGCCATAGTAGATGTCAAAGATCCTGCTCGTAGACGATGACGAAGAGCTCACATCGATGGTGGCGGCGTGGTTAACGGCGGAGCATTACATCGTCGAGGTAGTGCACGATGGTGCAGATGCACTTTACAGGCTGGAACAACTGAGCTACGACGCTATCATTCTCGATCTCTCACTGCCTCACATGGATGGCTTGGAAGTGTGTAAGAGATTTCGCGAGAAAGGCGGAGTAACTCCCATTCTTATGCTAACGGGCAGAGCCACCATCGATAACAAAGAGACCGGTCTCGATTCTGGAGCAGACGACTATCTAACTAAACCGTTCGACATGCGCGAGTTAATGGCGCGTATTCGTTCCGTGCTGCGCCGCCCTGAGACATACAAAAGTAATATGCTCCACTCGGGCGATATTGTCCTGGACACAACCACTCGCGTCGTAACCAAGGGTGGCAAAAGCATTTCAATAATGCCGGTCGATTTGGCTCTGCTCGAGTTTTTCATGCGGCATCCCAACCAAGTGATAAGCACCGATGCCATCCTCGATCGTGTATGGCACTGCGATAAAAGCGTCACTAGCAATGCCCTCCGTTCATCGATCAAACGATTGAGACGACACTTGGATGACGAAGGAGCTGACTCGATTATCGAGAATATTCAAAAATTCGGTTACTGCTTCAAGCCTAGAACATAGCTTGCGCATCAACAGCGTCGCTCGCTCATAGAGCCACCACCAGGCGCCGTGCACTCGGGACGAGGGCGTTCCATGAAGCCTCCACGAGAAGCGCTAACCTGCGCTAACACAGGCCGGAACATGCGACGAACTCAAGTCCCTCTGAGAGCCAGGCGATTTGAATAACAGTTGACACACGACAGACACAAGCTTCCGATACTATTAAACAAACCCACAACACCGACTATGCGTTGAGAATGCAAGACTCACGGTCCAATGTATCTAATTGCGCATTTGCGCATATGTTCATGCAACTTTTGGCACATTCGCGGGAACAACATAAGAGGAGGTAACAGCCGAATGCCATGCAAGCGGACACTGCGAATATCCTCCCGGCGCAATCGTCTCGGATCCGCCGGACTGGCTGAATTTGCTCCAACAATTTTTGTGCTGGTTTTCATTACGTTCCCGCTGATCAATCTCATGGGAGCAGTCACCGGTTACGCATGCGCAACGCTGGCAGCCTGGCAGGCAGCCAGGCGCGCTTCAGTCTCATACGATATTCCGCAAGCCCTTGAAGCAATGTCCAGTGAAGTGACAGCCATCACCGCCTCTGGCTTCGGCAACTTCGCTCGGCTGGAGCCGATCAACGGCTTTAAAGACTGTGGCAGTGATCTCTACATCGAAGCCACCGACGTCTACAGCGGGAAAACCGAAACATATGGTCCAAATGTAGGTATTCCGCCACCTGTTGACACGGCTTCACATGTGTACGAGGCAATGACAAAAGTCACGATGAACGTCGGACCAGCCATCAACATGGCAGCAATTCCAGGACTTTCGAACATACCTGGTTTGGGGAAGCCGGCGCAATTCCAAATCGCATGGCGCAGAGCAATCGAACACCCTGAAAACATGACGGCGGCAACCCGGGCAGCACTGGCTGGTGGAACGGCACCATTCACGACCGGTCCACTACTGGAAAGCGGATACTCGAGGGGAGGAGGGTTACCACAGGTCGACGAGAGCGACTGGAATTACCCGACCATTTACGACATGATTGCTGCTGCTGGTGAGACAGTCATCGATGACAATGTAATACAGGTATTCGCAAATAACTCAAATTGGACTCCATCTGGATTGGACGTTCAGCCTGGCGACAAAATCTGGATCGACATGCGTGCCGACGGAGAGTGGAACACGTTTCCATCACAACAGACTCAGGGAACCGATGCCGATGGCTACGTCGGAACCCAGGTTCAATGGAACAATCTAGCAGGTTCGTCAATGATTGGAACGCTGGATGACGGTGCTCATATGTTTTTGCTGGGCAAGAGACAGTGGAACATGGTGCCACCGACTCCAGGGAAATTGAGCATGATGATGAATGACGCAATGAAAAGTCCAGCCTGCTATGACGACAACACAGGCGTAATGAACGTGCGCATCATCATAGCGAGGTGAGTTGACACCCCATAGACACAAGGTTGCACAAATATAAAACTCAGCCTCGCGACTAAATTCAACTATTTGCGCAGTTGCGAAATTATTTACACAATATTGTCCACAGAACCGGGAAAAGAGTGAAGGGAGGTATATAGGCCCAATGCCATGCAAGCAGATACAGCGATCATCCTCCCGGCGCAGTTGCCTCGGAGCAGCCGGACTAGCCGAATTTGCCCCGACACTTTTCGTACTTGTTTTCATCACTTTCCCCCTTATCAATCTCATGGGAGCAGTCACCGGCTACGCGTGCGCAACACTGGCAGCCTGGCAGGGAGCCCGGCGCGCCTCAGTGTCATATGACATTCCGCATGCCCTTGACGCAATGTCCAACGAAGTAGCTTCCGTTACCGCGTCTGGTTTCGGCAAGTTCGCTCGCCTGGAACCAATCAGCGGCTTTGACAATTGTGGCAGCGATCTCTACATCGAAGCCACCGACGTCTACAGCGGCAAGACTGAAACATACGGTCCAAACAAAGGTGTTCCGCCTCCTGTCGATACGGCTTCGCATGTTTATGAGGCCATGACGAAGGTCACTATGAATGTCGGACCGGCAATCAGCATGGCGGCGATTCCGGGACTTTCCAATATCCAGGGTTTGGGAAAACCAGCTCAATTTCAAATCGCGTGGCGCAGGGCAATCGAACATCCAGATAACATGACTGCGGCAACGCAGAAGGCATTGGATGGTGGCACAACCGCAGTTCAGACCGGCCCGCTGCTAGCCAATAACGGCACCACCCCCGCGACACATTATCTCGACGAAAGTGGTTGGAACCATCCGGATATTTATGACCTGATACGTGATGCCGGTCAGCAGGTCGTTGCGGAAGACGTGATTCAGGTGCGCGCTGACAATGCTGTCTGGACCTCCCCCGGTCTGGAAATCACACCTGGCGAGAAACTGTGGATCGACTATAGAGCCGATGGTGTGTGGAACCACTGTTCCCCACTAGAAAACAAACCTGATTGCAATGCTGACGGAGACATGGACATGGGACTGTCTAGTACCAATGGATTTCCAGCTGCCGCAATGATTGGCAAAATCGGCTCGACGACGATGATACTAGGCATCGAAAAGCAGAATTTCGTGCCGCCAGCGACTGGTCCACTGAGTTTCATGTGCAATGACGGCGGAAACTTCGGATATCCGGGTGTGCTTCGAGACGGAACGATTCCAGCGGACACGCTTGCGTGGCAGGACAATCGCGGCACAATGACTGTTCGAGTCATCATCACAAGATAGACTAGCTGCCGTCATCCACAAGATAAACAAGGCTACGACGAGTGGAATGTCCAACCAGTGCGGAAAAAACATTGGCCAGACACGGTGCCATTCGTTTGTTGTTGGCAATTCGGTTTGTTGTTGGCAATTCGATTTGTTGCTGGTAATTCGTTGTCACGAAATCTGAACGACCTGCCGGCACCACTATCGAGCCGTTGTGCAAGATGTATGTATGTGTTCGCAAACATTGCCAATCCTCAGTAATGTGCCATACAGGCTCCGTATATAGGCTCCGAAGAGGGAGCACTGCATCAATCCGCACTGTAGTGAGAACGGCAATGTAAGCGAAGATGAGTTCTACTATGGTTCTCTATTTTGAACTGAAAGAAAGGCTAAAGATAACTACGATCTTCCTGCTCCGGTGGAGCAGCTAAATGACTCTTACGAAATACCATTACTTTCTCGAACCCATTTTTGTTCCAATTACCATTCTGGTCGTGCATGCCTTCTGTGAATTTCTCAGGAAGTCCCTCACCACTAATTAGACCAGTGTGGCTGTCATTCTCGTAGAGTTTCCCTGCTCCTTTGTAGATTGCCGAATGACCAGGCATCGTTCCAGGTCTGGCGCCGATGATAACATCACCAGGGCTCAGGTTATCGGTCGAAAAACCGTCGGGCTGGGGAAGCATCTCGTATCCATGCTTTTGCAGCAATTCTTGCAATCTTCTGTTGTTGGAAGTGACAGGGAAGTTGGAGTCCAGTTCGTGGAGGGCGTTAGAAACAGCCAGTGCACATCCGAGTCGCGGATCAATACTTGGATCTATTTCTCTGATAGAGCCGCCCTCACCGGGAAGCTTCAGTTCTGTCTCTCCACTCGGGAGCTGATTTTCGGCTCTATTTCTATCGGAATCGAGTGGCTTGCCTTGGTCCTGCTCATTCTCAGAGAGTTCGATTTTGTCGGGGAGCGCATCTGGTGTAGGCATTTTGTCAAAATAGCCGTCTCCAGAAAACTCCTTCGGTGTCGGCATAGCGCCTGAAGTAGTTTCGTCCCCATATGAATGAAAACTTGGCATTGCGCTGTTGAATGTCATCTCTGAACCTGGAAACACTCTGTTTTCCATGTCTGCTGTTCTACCGGCACTGATTAGGTTGTGATGAAAAAAATCAGTCGGCTGCAAAGGCTCTGAGTAAATACGGTTTGCATCATCGGATGGTGCAGTTTTTGTATGCCAATCTCTATTGTCCACATAGTCTTTGTCAAAGTTCAAACCTGGCTCTGCGACCGCTCCTCCGCTATATAGGCTATTGACGTAAAAGTCTTTATTGGATCTCTCATTTCCGAAAATGTCCGGCTTAAATGCTCCCTGCCCGGTTGAATGATCAACATCGACACCGGCAAATGAATTCTTAAGAGCAGGCATAAACCCGCCAAAATGTCCTGATGAATAATCTATAGAAGTGTCAACCCAGTCTGAGCGGTTCGGGTTGGCTGTGTCATTACCCTTCAGTGAGCCGGAAACATAGTCATTTCCTACCTTGAAGTTGTATTGAAGCGATTTCTGTTTTTCGTGGTATACAACTCGATCGTCTTCCTCCGCGCCGGTCACTACTTCTCCATCTTTGAGAGCGGCGCCCACGTGGTCTTTCTTGCTTGGATCATAATGATAAGCCTTTCCGTCACCGGCAAATAAGATCTTTGTTCCGCCACTCAGTGTGACGCATTCACGGTCGAAAACGGTTGCCTTAGAATTGGGATTGGTAGGATCAAACTTAGCAGTTTCTCCAACTATAGAATTGCCATCCTTTGATTGAAGCAGCATCACATCTTTCCCTGCTTCAATTTGATCATCCACCTGGGTCCCATCGTCAGCGACCAGGTGGGGATCTCCCCAAACGCGCTTCTTACCGGCTTCATCGTTGTACTCACATCTGCCTCCCCTGGCACGGTCGTGTGGTTCTGACTCTGAAGTTGGCTCACCATAAATAGCTCTGGTATCAAAAACAAGCGAGCCTTTGTCCGAATGCAATGAGCCTTTGTCCGAATGCAATGAGTCATTGCGCCCAGTTGAAATTATCTTGTTGGTAAGGATGTCGTGACGAGCTGCCAGGTCTACGCCGAAGGAAGGCCGATCTAAGCTGGAAACGGATCGTTTATGGTCGTCAAAAGTCTCAATGGCCATAATTTCTCTCCTGATTGTCTTGTGGTCTAATACACGCAAACATACTGACTAAAGCCGGTGTCAAATTTGTGTTGAGTTTGCGCGGTCTCTCGTCTATAGAAGATCTAGGAGACATAACTTTTGCTTTGGTCAATGATGAACACTGACCAAAAACTGTGTTTCACAAATTTCGTTTGCGACTTGATGGACGCGAAATCAAAAACGAGCCGGATTCAAATAATACAAACGGTCTTTTCCAAAAGGATACGAGGTGAGGCGAATACCAGTTTGGAATCCCTTTTTGACCTGCAATCCAGGAAAGAACGAATAGTGTCCCAGCTCGCTCGCAATCTGGTCGTATTTATCCATCGGCACGAGCACCACAGCCATGGCAGCACGCTGCAGTTCAAGCTCTAATAGCAATCTGACAATGACGTTAGCGGCAGCGGCGTTGTTGCTACCACTTGGTGCAAGCACGACTACACCATACTGGTAAGGAGCGATTTTAAGTTGACTGTATCTCTTCAGTCCGATCGGAACACTGTCGTGATACCAAAACTCTTCGTACAATCGCGACGGCGTACTCACTGTCTCACCATCAGCATTTTGCGGAAACGTTCGCGCGCTGATTTTAAATGCAGTGAGCGGATTCAACTGCGAGCTCGGATACTTCAGAAACGGACGATCGTTCTTCATCTCGACGAACATCGCCCATTGATACTCGTCCTGGAAATAAGGATCATCAAGCTTAGCGTCAAACTCCGCATTACACGGAGTTTGACAGCCGAAAGCTAAAGACATCAACGCAACCAGCGATGCAATAAACGCGCCGTAGCAGCGATTAGTGCGAGCGTGCAGCAACCTGATTTCCATATCTCAGGAGAGTTATTGTTACGGTACCACCAGCGGGAACAGCAGGATTTCCATTCGGACTAACACTCAACTGACAGATACCATATCCGGTACTAGTCTGAGTATTAGCAGGTGCCAACAAATGGGTTTTACTGTTGAAATAACGACTGTATGGCAATTTATGAACACCCGGAGGAGGATTTTCATAGGCGGTATAACGACCGTTCGGTGGCGGTTGGCTCACCCATGGCGAATCGCCGTTGTTCGGATAATAGTTGATGGCGTTGTCACAACCAAGATCCTGTCCGGGATAAGTGAAAGTACAAGGAACGGCAAGATTTCCGGGAGGAGTGGCTGGCGCAGTTGCGTTGTTATAGCGCGATACGCAATTGCTGCAACCAAAAGGAAACACACCGGGATTACCATAATCACCATAAAAGGTTGGCGAAGCGCCCGGGTGATTCTCTACGTGAGGGACTTGAATGATATTACCGCTGGGGGCAGCCCAAGCACCAGTGATCCATCCACCATTCGGAAGATCGATGCTCCAGATTGCGTTAACGCCGTTGACTTCACTGATATCACAGTTATCCGACGAAGCTGCTGCCAGCGAAAACTCCACGAAAGTGGCACCGGTTGAAGTGGTGCATTGGTTCACGATGTTCGGGTTGTTAGGGTCCTGACCATTTGTACTTGAGTCCGCAGGGCAGTATAGAGCCACCTGGCTGCTCAACGGGTTACTGTCGTACCCAGTGAATCGAGCCGTTTGCTTCTTCTTCAAGTAAAAGTAATAGTACGGCGCGCCCACATTTGGCACAGCAACTACTGGAATTGGCTGATTGGTTTTGTTGTCGACAAGAGTGAACGGCGTAGAGCTTGGATTCTTGACGATAATGATTTGCTTGGTTCCAACTGCATCAAGATTGTGATTGACAATGAGCAAGTTGTTAGCGCTAGATCCCTGAGCTAGAGCGGCAGGTGTTGCAATCAATGAAAACGGTGTTGCAATCAGCGCGAAGAGCAGCATCAACCGCACAAAATTTGCGGCATTCGAAAGCCCGAAAAGATTCCCCATCAGCAGCCTCATGTTGCCACCTCCGTTTATGCTATAGACCCATGCGAGAACCGACACTATATCACCAAGCACATGAAGTTGATTTCCACAGGTGGATTAATTGTCGAGTCAAGCTATGGGCACTTGTTATTTCCTACCCCGAATTTACTAAAATGAGAGGTTTTGGAGAAATAAAACAGGATGACAACCACTTCCAAATCAGCAGGTTCAAAATGACTGATCGCAGCATCGCCGGAGAATGGGTGGGGCGCTACATCTAGACGACATACTCTTTGGAACAGCCGATTCGCTGCCGGAGCACAGATGGTTACAACCAGCACTCAATACTGCAACCCGATCACTAACACAGACCAAAACTTCCTGAACAATCCATATCCGGAGCTGAAAAGACTTCGCGAAGGTGCTCCTGTTTACTGGGTTTCGGAGCAAAAATATTGGCTGGTCAGTCGTTACGACGATGTTCAAACAGTAATGAAAAACAATTCTTTCGGCAAGCAGATCCACACATGGAAACACAGCCGCAGACCGCTGTTGGCAATTTTCTTTCCCCAGCTTTTGTATCTGCGGAAAACAATCGGCAGTTGGCTTCTCAATCTCAACCCGCCCGACCACACTCGCGTGCGAACTCTCATTGCCAAGGCATTCACGCCCAGCAGCATCGAGGCACTGATGCCCGAAATCGAACAGCTTGCGGACAAGGTTGCACAAGAGATGAGTAAGAAGTCGTCGCCAGAAGTTCCGCTAGATATTGTTCATGAATTTGCATTCCCGTTTCCGCTTGCCGTGATCGGTTTGATCTTGGGAATCCCAGTGCACGACGGAGACAAATTGAGGTTCTGGTCGCAGCAGGTCGTGGGTCTAATCGGCGGCAGTAGAGAGCTGAAGAAGCTTATGACTGCCGGCTCCGCCATGAAACAATTTGCCGCCTACATCAAACCACACATCGAAGCACGTCGAAAAAATCCGACGAACGATCTCCTGTCAGTGCTGGTGCAGGCAGAGAACGAAGGCGACAAGCTTAAGACGGAGGAATTAGTTGCGAGCAGCATTCTTTTCCTCGTCGCAGGTTTTGAAACGACCGTCAATCTAATAGCTAACTGCTTGATCTGCATGGATCGCTTTCCAGACCAAGCAGCCCTGCTCAAAGCGAACCCCGAGCTGGTTAGCGCGTTTGTAACCGAAACACTCCGATTCGAAAGCCCGGCACAGGTGGCGCCTCGATTAGCCCAAACGGATACAACCATCGGCGGTACCAGCATCAAGAACGGCGATATGGTCTGGCTATTGCTGGGAAGTGCAAATCGCGACTCTGCAAAATTCGCCAATGCAGATACATTTGACATGCAACGTCAGGAATCACGCAACCTTGCCTTTGGCGACGGAATTCATCGGTGCATCGGCGCCGGACTGGCCGAATCGGAAGCCGCGATAGCGCTGAAAGTATTGAACAAGCACTTTCCTGATCTGCGCATACAGCAACCGGTAAACTTCCAGTCACCATTTGGACTGAGAGGTCCGAGCAAACTGCTAGTCACACTTTCGTGAACTAGCCTCTTACTGATTCTCTTTAGCTGCAAAACCATCATACACAAATGCTCTGCGGATTGTCTCCGCATCTTTCATACTGACGCCGCATGAGCGAACCACGCTATTCCAGCTCGCTTTGATTTGATCTCGCATATCCGAAACGATATGCGCAGCCTGATCACGCTCAAGCAAGAAACGAGGGCTCTGCGACAAGAGATTATCCATGTTTGCAAATCGTCCTTGATCTCCACATGCCATAGCGAGATCTCGGCGCTCTTCGGAGATAACAGGCGATGGAGTCAAATCGTACGCAGGAGAAAGTTTCCAGTCCATATCCATAGCAATCAGTGCGTGATTGCGCGGATGGTCATCGAGATTGGAAATAAGCGCATTAAAGCACATACGGCGAAATAATTCCGTCGCATCTTTTCTCGGTTCAGCGACGACCCTTCGCAGTTCTTCAGCTAGAAGCACGTATGACCATCGATTTCGCTGCTGTGCTGAATCCTCAGCACGAAGCAGTGTCAAACCGCTTATCATCCGAGCGCGATTATAACCACGACTGGTTTTCTCACGGTCAAATCGCTGCACCAGCAGAACGTCTTTCCCAGCAACGTTTTCAAGCCGGCTGCGGGCAACATTGATACCACATTGTCTGGCAAGTTCAAGCATCGCGTATTCGACGCGAGGATTATTCCAGCGATCATCAGGCCGGCTGAATTTCGCAACCCAGAGTCCGATGTTGTCCTCCACAACCGCTTTTGGCCGAGCACCACCCATAGAGGTACCAAGAAGAATCAAATCTTGAATCTGAGTAGCCAAGTGATCTGCATGCTCAATCTCATCGCGAATCAAAGCATCGGCCAACTGATGAAGTCGCTCCAGATCAATTGTTTGGTTGAACTTTCTTTTGGGCGCTGGCGGTTCCTTTCCCAAGCCAAACGCGAGTGCACCGGCTCGGTCGTCAGGCGATTCTAGAAGATAATCAAGCTCGCCAAGTTGCGACTTTCCTGAATGCTTTTCGATTACGCGTCGCCCCCAATAGTCAGGACCAGCATCGCGAATAGCACCAAATATGCCACTAAGTCGCACAGTCTCATAAGTGCGCTTCGTGAGCTTCAAATCGAGTGGATCAATTTCAACAGCATTTGCGCGTGACAGATATTTGTCGCCATACACAAAACGCCCGAGTGAGTTTCCGAGCCGATCTTGCATCAATACAAACTTCCCTGCCGTGACGCTGGTGGTCTCTCTCGGCAGCGTAATGTATACAAAGCACTCGGATGACTGCTTAGAAATCACGATCTAAGTCTCTTTTCTTGCGGACCCGCTTGCGTTCACGCGCTAGTGCCAGCGCTAATCCCACTTCGTCGTTGGAAGGATCTGCAACATTCTCAAGTTGATTAAGTTGATCGTAAAGCCACAGCAACGCTGCATAAACCACCAGTCCCGTTGCAGGTTTACCCTTCTCTGCGTCCATCACCGCACGTGGACCCGTACCAATTCGCTCCGCAACATCCTCTATCGTCAAATGACGCCGAATACGGGCGACTCGCAAATTTTCGCCAAGTCGTTTCATGCACTGCTCCACGTCATAAGGGGGCGCCTGAAGTAATTTGTTAGTTCTCACCATATGCTTTTAAAAGCGCCTCGCATGCGTTAAATTGCTTTTAAAAGCATAACACAAAACAGGAATACTAGCCAATATATGCTTTTAAGCGGATCTTAAACACTTTGAGCTGCTTTTAATAGCACATACTGACTCTGGATATACGCTCAAGCGACCCCGGAACGTTTTGCGCACCATACGACAGCCTTACTTCTGCTTTCTGTGTAATATCTCGGCGTTGACTTTCGTCTCGACTTCCTGAGCAGTAACTTCGGGACAACCGAGTTTCTTTCGCAAAGCATTCACTTTCTCGATGGCTTGATCTGCGCTGTGCCCGAACGTCGCCTCGAACTTATGCCCCTTATCGTCAGTAAGATCTGCAAAGCCAGTGGTAACTGACGTAGTTGTGAAATGTCCCTTCATGTGCCGTCCGTCTTCGCACTTCACATGGATGTAGCCTCGCTGCCCCGCACCACTGCTATTTAGCGGGACGTGCGTGACCTGGGCGACTCCGTGACATTTACAACCGTTTTCACTGTTGAAATCAATCGATGCTCGCCCCAAAAACGGATTATCCTGCACCATTCCGTAGAAGAATTCGCAGTCAGCTGCGTTCTGCGCTGCGAAATAATAACGCAATTTGAGGAAGGAAGGTCCGTGCTTAAGCCAGAACCAATGCTTCTTCACCTTCTCAGGCGGAGCGGTTTCGAGATCCGACTCGTCGTAAATGTTCGTCTTGGTATTGTTCGCATTACCACCAGTGGAAGTCGCTGCTGGTTTCGTCAGATTTTGCACATCAGTGGACGGCGCAGCCGGAGTTGTCGGGTTCGACGCTTCAGCAGATATCGCAGCCTGAGCCGCCGAAGATGGCACACTACTCGATTCCTCCGCGTCGGCGACTGAACACCCAAGTGAAGTAAAGACCGTGAGCGTCAGCGACACGACAAATATCTTTGTGAGTAAAATAGCGGGGAATCTGATGATCGACTGAGCCCTAACTTTCGGTTACAAGCTTCATAGTAACTCGTTATCAGCTCCAATGGTTGATCAACAACGGTAGTTGGAAAGTCATCATCCGGAGACCAAGCTAGATTTATCCATTACTCCGGTTTCGCTGTCTCAGTAACGAACTCCGCAGCGCTCCAGATTGATTGTGACCTTCGCTTTTATCATCGCCTAAATTTTTACCAGACTGCAGACCCAACCGCTTTTGGATCAAACAGCGGCAATCACTCTCGTTCAAAATAGCTTGAAGCTCCTCTCGAACGATTGGTTTTCGCAAATAGCCAGACATTCCGAAAGGAATACTTTTATCCAAATCAGCATGCTCTTTCATCGCGATTATCGGCACCGCATCAGCCGCTTTCGACCGCTCAAAATTACGAATCAATCTGGTCGCTTCATATCCATCCATCATCGGCATATTCAGGTCCATGAGAATAAGCCGACAGGCTGTGGTCTGCGCAAGGCTCACTGCTTCCCTGCCGTCCCGTGCAATGATGACCGAATAGCCGAGCTGCCTCAGATGCGACTCAAGCAACCAACATTGCGTCATATCGTCTTCCGCAATAAGTATGTTTTCCGCCATAGAGTCTCCAGCGCACCCGCGCATGCCGTTCAGCTATTACGGTTGATGACTCTACTTAAGCAAAAACGAGTAAAGGAAGTATTTGGAAATGTATGGACTGCGAAACAATCCGAACATTTCTCGGGGTATATGCAGACGAACTAGCGCCGACATTACACAATTGATTTGATTCAATGTGGCGATGCCGCACCAGTTAGTTGGAACTCGACACAGCCGAAGTAGTACGAGGCGGCGCGTTTTTCACATACTTGTCGAACCAGGTCAGCATGTCGTAAACAAGCTGCTCATTCGACTCAAGCGCAGTGTACCAGTGCGGCTCGTGCGGCAGCATGACCAGACGCACCGTGCCACCATTGCCACGAACAGCTTCGTAAAGCATAGTCGCCTGCAACGGCGTGGTACCAGGGTTCGCATCCTCTGCACCATGTACGATGCACAACGGGGTCTTCAACTTATTCGCAACGAAGAATGGTGACACCTTCAAATAAACTTCAGGTGCCTCCCACACAGAGCGCCGCTCATTCTGGAATCCGAAAGCCGTAAGCGTCTTATTGTACGAACCGCTGGTGGCGACCCCGGCCCTGAAGAGATCCGAGTGCCCAACCAGGTTCACCGTCATCAACGCACCATGGCTGTGCCCTGTTACTCCGATACGGTCAGGGTCAGCAACTCCAAGTCGAACCGCTTCATCGACGGCAGCCTTTGCGTCGGCAACGAGTTGATCGAGATAAGTGTCGTATGCCTTCTTCGGATCGCCAACGATTGGGAAAGCCGCGTTGTCGATAATCGCATAGCCAGCAAGCAACAAGAGTTTGTAGTTACGCAGTCTGGTGAAGGTCGATTGCGAACCAGTGACTTGACCAGCGACTGAAGCATCCGCATAGTCGAGCGGATACGCATACAGAATCGTCGGCACCCGAGTTCCTTCCTTGTAACCAGGCGGAGTGTACAAGGTGAAAGAAAGGTCGAGCCCATCGGCGCGCTTGTACTTCACCAGACGCTTTTTGATCGCGCGTACTTCCGGCGCAGGGTCAGGGAGGTGAGTTAAGGCAACGCTCGTCGAAGCAACAGTTGCTTCCCCCTCTGGTGCGTCCACCGGTTTGCCCAGCGTGCGCACAAAAACATTTGGAGGGTCAGTTGGAGATTCGTGCCAGGTTAAGAAGGTCTGCCCATCCTCACCGGTGAATGCCAGAAAACGCTCGAGAGCAGTCTTATCACTCCGGAACAAGCGTTGCGATTTTAGTGTTTTGGTATCGAGACAATCGAGGAACGGTCGATCGCCATCGGCAGAGGCACCAGTTCCGGAAAGATAAATCGAATCACCTTTCTGACGCACCACAAAAGCACCATTGGCGAGTCGGCGATGCACAGGATTGCCAGGATTCTTGTACTTTTCGTCAGTGGAAAGATCCCACAACAAACGCGGCTTTCCTTGCCGATCATCAACGTTGACAATAAAAGTGCGCTTCCAGTGTCTGTTCTGATCCTGCTCTTGCAACAAGGCGAAATTCGGCTGTTCGCCCCAATCGAGCCCGTCGTACCGCTGTTCCATTTTTGTAATTTCAATGGGAGCAGAGTCGAAAGGCGCCCTCAGCATCATCACTTTATCACGCGCCGGCACCTTAGCATTCCAGTCACCGCCGTCGAGAGCTTCAGCCCAAACAAGCGTCGCTGGCTCGGTCGAACGCCACGAGAATTCGCGCGGACCAGTCGGCACACCGTGAATAGGAACGCGGTCTGCAAGCGGCAGAGAAGCAACAGTTTTCTTAACCACCTGTGCTGGATTTGATACGTCCCAAACTTCGACATCGTGAGGGAATCGATCGTAAGTAGTTATGTACGAGTACGGTTTATGGATTGAATAAACAAGGATATGCTTGCCGTCTGGCGCAGCATCAACTGTTTCGTAGCTTCCAGGCTTGCCGATCTTGGTGATCTTTCCTGTCGCAGTATCGACTAAAGCCAACTGAGTCGCGGAATAGTAGTCGAAGAGATCTTCGTCGTGTTTATTGCGCAGAGTATCGCGAGTTTCGTACGTGCTGCTCTGGCCCTTCTCACCTTTCGACTCCTGGATGCTGGGTCCGATCGGCGTCACAGGCTGAGGCGGCGGCGCGCCCAATTCATCAGGCACGAGCTTGACCAGCAATGTTTTCTGGTCGGGCATCCACTGCAGTTCGTTATCCAGCATCGGGTTCATTTTGGCGCCCGGAATCTGGCGAGCAGCACCTGTTTTTGCATCCGCAACCCACAGTTCAACAGAATCGGCTGCGGCATTCACAAATGCGAATTGTTTTCCGTCAGCAGCCCAAAACGGATTACCAGGACATCCAGCCTTGGGCAGTGTGACATGCACCATTGCACCATCGGCGGTGCGAACAACATCAAAGTTGCTTGCGCAAGGGGTTATGCCATATCCACCAGGGCTATCATGTTTACTGTGATTCTTAGGCTCAACGCGCACGCCGGCGAGTTTCAGAAACGGAGTTGCGACGCGAGCAATAGATGGATAATCTTGCCAAGATACAAGCAGAACAGAATCATAGGTCGGACTCACTTTCGGCATGGGCGGCGCGGGCGCGAGCATGACATCTAGAATGTTTTTCGGCGGCACATTGTAGCCGCTAGCGCCGTCCGCTGCTCTGGCCGTAGCTGCTACCGCTGAACCGGAGGGTTTCTGTGAAAGCTCCTTCGCATGACTCGTCGGTGAACCTGCAGTACTCGTGGACACGACCTTCGGATGACTCGGCGACGAACCTGCAGTTCTCGTGGACACGACCTTTGCGTGAGCCACCGTCGAGATGAGTGGCGCTGCGGCAGTGACCACGCTGATGAGTTGAATGCCCAGTAGTTTCCGGATCGACATAAATTCCTGCGCCTCGATAATCGACAAACCCTGACAAAACATATGCCATTGCTGGCAACAACAAAATTTTGCCAATTATCGCATGCCTGAATCTATCCCCATGCTTATTAAAGGAAACGGCGGGAACCTTTAATAAGCTCCCCTGCAATTAAAGGTTCACTTAATAACAAGGTTTGATCAGCTCGATTTGACACATCGTCAAGTGGAACACTATTGCTTCCCAAGTCTCATACAAAATTCTGAAAGGAAAAATGAGCTCGCTCGATTTTCAAAGATGACACAATAGCCGAGTCAAACGAGCCAATTCTGTGACAGAGCAGACACCGAAGCGATTCCTTCCACTAGACGTATTCAGAGGCATGACCGTATGCTTCATGATTGTTGTCAACACACAAGGAACTTCGAAATTAATCTACCCGGCGCTTGACCATGCGAAGTGGCACGGCTTCACTCCGACAGATCTTGTATTTCCATCTTTCCTATTTGCCGTAGGCAATGCACTCAGTTTCACCCTGAGCAAATACGAGGCAAAAGGCAATCGCGCGGTGCTGCTAAAAACACTCAAGCGCACCGCGATAATATTCTTGATCGGATTCATAATACTCTGGTTGCCTTTCAAAAAACCGCTATCGCACACGCGCATTCTCGGCGTCTTGCAACGAATCGCTCTGTGTTACTGCGGTGCATCACTGATGATCCATTACTTGCCGCGCAAAGCAGTAATTGCTCTATCGATAATATTCTTGCTCGGTTACTGGGCGATCTTGTACTTTTGCGGAGCACCAGGTGATCCATACAGCTTGCAAGGAAACGCCGTACTTCCGCTGGACCGGCTGATCCTGGGGGACGCCCACATGTACAAGGGCGAAGGCATTCCCTTCGACCCGGAAGGCATACTCAGCACGATACCAGCAGTGGTGAATGTCCTGGCTGGATACTACACGGGGTGCTTCATTCAAAAGCACGGAGATAAAACTGACTCACTGATCAAACTCGCTGGTGCAGGCGGCATTCTTATCGCTCTCGCACAGCTGTGGAACATCGTCTTGCCGATTAACAAAAAACTCTGGACGAGCTCGTATGTTTTGCAAACGGTCGGCATAGACTTAGTGATACTGGCAGCGTTGATTGCGATAATCGAAAAATTACACTGTGTAAAATGGACGGAATTTTTTACCGTCTTTGGCAAAAACACTCTCTTCATCTATGTTCTCAGTGATCTATTCATAATTGCGATGATCCACACGTACGTTTCCAGCGATATGAACGTCTATCGCTATTTCACAGAGCGTATTCAATCTATTGTTCCGGGAGAACCGGGCTCAATGTTATTCGGCATCAGCGCTATGGTTCTGTGTTGGGGCATTTGCAAGATTCTGGATTGGAAGAAAATCTACATCAAGGTGTGACACTCATTTCGAAAGCAACTGGCTAATAACAGGGTCCAAGCAAATTCATTTCTCATATAATGAACTGGCAAAGATGCATTAATCTTCCCCAAAACGGGGCACAAAAGGTCCAGTACAAGAAGTGGCGAGGGGTAATAACCAGTGGACTTTTTCAAAAAAATCTTCCAGCTCGGTCAAAAAAATGACGGACCTCGTCTAGAGAATCCTCTCGGGTTAAGTAACGAACTAATAGACACTTACAGCAAAGCGATTGAGCCCGTCGCACAAGTCGATCCGGCGCTTGCCGCAGACTTGTTGCGATTTGTAGTTGACGATAGCGACGAACAGTGTCTCTTGAAACTGCGCGGCAACGCAGCAGCAGCAGAAAAAATGGGCTATGGACCGCAAGTTTATCTCTTACAAAGTGATCCATCGATAAACAGGCAGAGAGTTTTCCACGCTAAGCACAGAGCACCCGCCGAAGTTTGCTTCCGATACTGTCGCGTTCTGGAAGCCGCCTCACACGATCACTACGGTTATCGAGGCATCCTCAGCGCGGGATCGCCAGATTGGTTGGTGATTCTCCTCATTGAAGCTTGCCACTGCTACTCTTACCTCAAGTCAAAAGAACCGCAAGCGCCTCCACAGTGGACAATTACAGAACTCGAAAAAATTCTGGCTGCTGGCGGATTACCCGAAGACATACTGGTCAAGCTCTCGCTCAATCAGCAATGGAAGTATCTTTTTCGTAGCTACAGGTTCGATGCATATTCAGGAACTGTGTCCAACACCTTTAGTGGATTGAGAGAACATTTGGAAAAACACAGCAAGACTGTCAAATCTTGCTTGATGGCTTCTGACGCCGAAGAGCGCAAGTATGCGTTGGAGATTTTGAGCGAACTATCATTTAACTTCAAGGAAATGCCTGAAGTGCTGGTGGCTTATGGCACCGGCAGTTCTAAGACGGTAAGAGAACAAGTGCTGCCTCTGCTAAGCGCGTACAAAGAATTTTATCGCTCCCATATTGAGAAAGTTCTCAAAGAAGGTGGTGCCAGCGAACGCAATGAAGCAACAACGCTACTCTGGCGATTATATGGCGAGGAATGCACAGATACGCTCGAATCACACCTCGCAACGGAAAAGGCGGATCGAGTGCGTCAAACTATAGAAAAATATCTAGCCGCACCAAAAGCAGTGGCTGTAGAAGAGCCGCTCAAGGTGTGCGAAGTCAACATTGATTTAGAACCGCACGATTTGCCTGCAGAAGTGCGGAGCCAGTTCAATAAATACATGGAAGATGGCTACAAGCTCGCCCTTAAGTTTTTCGAAGGACAATGCAAGCTGTACGACGAACAACGCAAACAAATCCCCAATTTGCCACAACCGGAAAAGCCGGTACCCCTGACACAATCAGAATTCGACCAGATCGTCAAGTTCATCGAAGGCAAAGACAACAGCAATCCGTTTCCGCTGTCAATAAAAACACAACAATGGTCACATACTTTTCCAGCAGTTATGGGCGAGCATTTAGCACCACCCGCAGTGACTCTGAGCCACATTGTGCGGTTTATGTACTTCTTACGAATGTTGAACGTTAATGCTTATGGAACTAATGATCGAGTCTGGCTTCAGCACAACAACATACTCGAGCCCTATCGCGAACGTTGCGGTAACACGTTTGGGCTGCGCGAATTCGACGCCGCTGCGGCTACTTTACCCGACCTCAAAGCAGGACTGGTGTCATCGACATATCTTCTGTCCAACACCTGGTCGAATTTTTGCGATTGGGAGCCTGAGGCTATCTGGCCTGCATTCGCCGAGAGACCAGAATTGATTGAGCGCGCTTTGTCGACCACTACAGGGAGCATCTATGACGGCAACCGCAGCACGGCATACAAAGTATTGGCAATGTTCCCGACTCTGCCCGCACGATTCATACCACTTGTCTGGGATCAGGCTCTAGCTGAATCGAAGTCAGACAGACGCTTGGCACAGGATGCACTAAATACAGTGCCAGGTAAAGTGGAAAAGATCATCGGCTCACTTTCAGATGGTAAGGCGAACGTGCGTTCAGCCGCTGCCGAATGGCTAGGCCGACTCGGCGACAAGTCTGCCATCGAGCCTCTCAAAAAAGCTTTCCTGAAAGAAAAAGGTGAGTCAACCAGAGGCGTCATTATCCAGGCGCTCGACAACTTAAAGGCGGATGTAAACGAATTTCTTGATCGCGATAAACTCTTGCAAGAAGCAAAAGCAGGATTAGCAAAGAAGCTTCCCACCGGTTCCGATTGGGTGCCTCTCGATAATCTGCCGGTACTGCACTGGCAAGATACCGGCGCAGAAATTGATGCAAATATCACAAAATGGTGGATCGTACAAAGTATTCAGCAGAAGTCGCCCTCGTGCGGTCCAATCCTCAAACGCTATCTCGAGATGTGCAATCCGGGCGAAGCAGCGCGCTTTGCAAGATTCGTACTACAAGCATGGGTGGCACGCGACACCGCCACCATCTCACATGAAGATGCGACAGCAAGGGCTCAAGCGGATGCCGACAGACTATGGGCACAATATTCAACTCATAAATGGTTCTTGGATGCACACAAGAACGACAAATCGAATGTCTTCAAAGCACAATATGACAATTACATGGGCACGTGCTTGTACTCGGCGATTGAACAAAAGGGAATGTTGGCGATCGTATCAGCAGCCGGAGACACCGATTGTGTCAAAATTGCAGAACAATATATTCGCAAATGGTACGGCAATCGCGCCGCGCAATGCAAAGCACTGATCGAAGTTCTGTCGCGAATTTCACACCCGCTGGCACTTCAAACTTTACTCTCAATCGCCAACCGATTCCGAACCAAGAGCATCAAAGAACTGGCAACCACATTTGTCAATTCCGTCGCGGAGCAGAGCGGGTGGACCCTGGACGAACTAGCCGACAGAACAGTCCCTGACGCGGGATTCGAACGACCAGTAGACGAGAATGGTGAACCTATCAAAAATCGCTGCATTCTTGAACTAGACTATGGTGCGCGCCAGTTTGTGGTATCACTTAACGATCAGCTCGAGCCTATGGTAACAGCGAAGGGCGAATCCAAAACTATCAAAGCCCTGCCCGAACCTGGAAAGAACGACGATCCGGAACTGGCAAAAGCAGCAAAGAAAGAGTTCACAGACGCGAAAAAAGTTGTGAAAGAAGTCATGAAGCGCCAGACGGAAAGACTCTACGAAGCACTATGCACTCAGCGTCAATGGAAATTCGAAGACTGGCGAGAATATTTGGCTGAACATCCTATTGTCGGCCGACTCTGCGTGCGGCTCGCATGGGTAGCGTTCGAACCTCCGAAAGCAGAGGGAGCGGAACAAGAAAAACTCATTGGTGTCTTCCGCCCACTCGAAGACGGCTCACTGACAAACGAGCAGGACGAAGCGGTGGACATTCCAGCTGATGCAATTGTGAAACTCGCACACTCCTGCAATATTTCGAAAGAGCTTGCAGACGCCTGGACAAAGCATTTCCAGGACTACGATGTGACACCACTGTTCGAACAATGCAATCGCCAGGTCTATGAGCTTCCGCCCGAGAAAGTGAAGGAAACCGACGTAAAAGATTTCGTTGGATACTTGATTTCGACCTTCAAACTCCGCGGACGAGCTGTAAAACTTGGCTATGTGCGAGGTGAAGCTGAGGATGGTGGATGTTTCTGCGTCTATCGGAAGAACTTTACCTCCCTGAACATGCAAGCCGTCATAGAATTCACTGGTAGTTACTTACCGGAGTCAGACATACCTGCCGCACTGAGGGAACTCTATTTCGTTTCAACCGCAGGCAATGCAAATAACTCAGTCTGGTCCCAAACAAAAATCGTTTTGTCCAAAGTTCCCCCTGTTCTCCTCAGCGAATGCTATAACGACATGAAACGCATCGCGGCCGATGGCAGCGGATTCGATCCAAAGTGGGAGGAGAAATCAAGATTCTGATGGACGAAAGTTTGAAAACCGCTGAGCGTACGAATCATTCAGAGCTTTTGCGACAGCCCGTCGAGATTCGCTTTGCCGAAGAACTCGAAACCCTGGCCAAGAGCGATACTGGCACAAAACCGCCAGGTTGGAATCTGAGCCCGCGCGCTGTTCGAACTTTTATTTTGGGCAGCGATTCTGCGCAGGGCAAAGTCAAAAAAAATGATGGCTCAGCAGAGTTGAAAATTGGAAAGAAGTTCCATGGCGAGCCGGCCATGATTGACAGAGCAATTGTCTCATTGATGAGCAATCGCGGTCTTCTCTTAGTCGGTGAGCCGGGTACAGCGAAATCAATGTTGTCCGAACTGCTCGCTGCGGCAATCAGCGGCTCAAGCAACTTGACCATTCAGGGCACCGCAGGCACTACCGAAGATCAAATCAAATACTCCTGGAATTATGCGTTGTTGCTGGCAGAAGGACCGACGAGAAAAGCTCTAGTCCCAGCGCCTCTTTATCATGGATTAGAGCACGGAAAGATCGTTAGATTTGAAGAAATCACACGTTGTCCGCCGGAAATTCAAGACACAATGATCAGTGTTCTCAGCGACAAAGTGCTAAATATTCCTGAACTGAAAGAGTCAGAAAACATCCTTTTCGCCAAGCCGGGGTTCAATGTCATCGCTACGGCGAACACGCGCGATCGTGGCGTTCACGAAATGTCAGCGGCGCTTAAAAGGCGCTTCAATTTTGAAACAGTACCTGCAATTGCAGATAAACACTTCGAGCTGGACCTGGTCCTGGAACAAGCGAAAGAGTTGCTGCACAATGCTAATGCCGCAGCAATTGTAGAGCGTGATGTTCTCGATGTTCTGGTCACGACGTTCATTGAACTTCGAAAGGGCCGCACTGAAGAAGGCACCGTTGTCGACAAACCGTCGACCACGATGAGCACGGCAGAGGCAGTCGCCGTTGCTTTTGCGGCGGGTCTCGACGCTTGCTACTTCAGCAGCGATGGCAGGTTGAAAGGTGAGCATCTCGCCAAACAGATAGTCGGCACCGTATTGAAAGATTCAGACGAAGACGCCAAAAAAGTGCGGCAATATTTCGACATCGTCGTAAAATCTCGCGCCAAAAAAAATGAACACTGGAAGTCTTTCTACGACGGTCGAGGCATTCTTGGTTAGTAATCATAGCTTGAGCGACTCCGTGCCACGCAATGTCGGGCAAGGTGAAGCTGCGCCGAACGATCCGCAGCAAATCGTAGCCAGGCTTCTCCAGAAACTTCGAACTGACCGAATAACGTACTTTCCAGTTCGTCACCATTCGCCGGCTTGTGCCGCCTTGATCGAAACATGGATTTTAGAAAACAAACCAGCTTCAATATTGGTCGAAGGACCTTCAAATTTCAACTCACGAATAAACTTACTAACCGACGACGATTGCAAGTGTCCAGTCGCGCTCTTCACCAATTTTATCGACAAGAAGGAACGACTCCAGAAACTTATCCTCAAAGACTGTCCACCACGCTTCTCCGCCTACTACCCATTCTGTGATTACTCACCAGAATTGGTGGCACTACGAAGCGGCCGAAAAATCGGTGCGCGTTTGCAATTTATTGATCTGCAGTACGGCGAAATGATTTTGAATCAATACAGAGTTCAAAAGAAGCCAGAGGACGAGATTGTGCACATAGATTCTCTGGCAGAAGATGAGCACCTGAAGAAGAGCCGCTACATTCAGTCCCTATCTCGCGAATTGGGCTGCCGCGATTTTGATGAACTCTGGGATCACCTGTTCGAAGCCGGCAGAGAAACGCTTTCTGTCGAAGCGTTCATAGATAGGCTGACAACCTACTGTGCTATGGCGCGACTTGAATACACGCAAAGAGATCTGGAAGTGGATGGCACCATAGCAAGAGAAGCCTGCATGGCAGCGGCGATCGTGGAAGAATTGGAAAACAACTGCGGCGGCAAAATTCTGGTTGTCACCGGTGGGTTTCACACCGTAGCACTACCCGACCTGGTAGAGCAAAAAGTAGAACGACCGAAGAAGATTGAATTTACTGACGATGAGCAAGGTATGTGGCTGATGCGCTTTAGCTTCGATCGGCTTGACTCACTGGCTGGTTATTCCGCGGGAATGCCGTCACCAGCATTTTACGACCGGCTGTGGCATTCCGAGCGCAGCTCAGAAAATGCAACTGCACGTATAAGGGAATCAGAACGCGCCGGTGCTGATTTCATTGTGGAAATATCCAGGCGCACGCGCGAATTAATGCTGCCGAATCTGATTACCACACCTGATTCGATCGCCGCGCTGCAAATGGCAAAACAACTTGCAAATTTACGCGGGCATCCGTGGCCCATGCGAGAGGATGTGCTGGACGGCATTCGCTCTTGCTGCGTCAAAGGCGAAGTCAACGTTGAAGGCGCGGCACTTTCAACTATCGTCAGGCAAGTCATGGCTGGAGACCGCATCGGTGAGCTTCCTCCCGGTTGCGATAGTCCACCAATCGTAGACGATTTCTACAGAGAGGCTAAACGGTTTAAGATAGCCCTGGATCGCGTCGAACACAAAGAATTCTCTCTGGACCTGTACCGCAACGCCAATCATCGCTACGTTAGCCGTTTCTTTCACCGGCTGTCTTCGCTCAATGTGCCATTCGCTCGATTTGTAGACGGGCCAGATTTCGTCCATGGAATGCGGCTCGATTTGATCATCGAGAGATGGGAGACGAATTGGTCACCAAATGTCGAAAGCGGGCTGATCGAAGCATCTACTTTCGGCACCACAATCGAAGAAGCTGCTGCGACACACCTGCAAACCCAACTAGCGAATCTGGAAGATAACTCGCAAGGACGGTCCAGTGCTACCGCCGTAGAATTGCTGATCAAAGCTTGCCGCCTTGGTCTGCATACGCAGTCGCTGAAAATGGTGCCGCTGATAGATATCCACATCGCGGAAGATCCGCTGGTCTCGTCTGCAATATCAGCATTATCGCAACTGGAGCTGCTTCTGCAAGCGCGCGAACCACTTGAAGCATCGCACCTGACAGCCGTGCCGCAATTGATGCAAGCGGCATATCACCGCGCCTGCCATCTGCTTAGCGACACGGCACGATGCCCTGCAGATCGAGTGGAAGAATTTGTTGCAGCCTTGAAGATCCTCAGAGAAATCGTCAACTCCGATAGCAACGAGTTTGATATCGACCTGTTCTTCAGCGGGCTCAACTCTATCATCAATTGTCCGCCCCACGAAGCTCAGTCTATGCTGGTTGGCGCTGCGGCCGGCATCCTCTACGGCGAAAGTCGAATTGACCATGAGAAATTGATCGCTATCGTTTGCGGCTATCTTGGTGGCACCAACAATGACCCGAAAAAAACTGCCGGTATCCTTCGAGGTCTGCTCACAACTGCCTGCGAGATAGCCTGGCAAGTAGCCGAAATCATTCAGTCCATCGATGCACAGTTCCAGACCTGGGAGGAAGAAACCTTTCTAAATTTGCTACCCGAATTGCGCCTGGCATTTTCACTTCTCACTCCCTCCGACATCTCAAGGGTCGCTGAGAAAGTGTCGAATGTATACGAAGGTGCGGAGTTGGGACCGCTCGTCCACTACGAGATCGCTGAGGGCGATTTGCAACTGGGGTTGACTCTAAATGATCGCGTACTGAAAATTCTAGAGGCGGACGGAATACGTGAATAGCGAGAGACGCAAAACACAGTCAAAGAATGCGCCAGCGCTTTCCCGCTGGAGGCTCGTGCTTGGGAAGTACGCCAAGCCCAAGATGCCTTCGGTGTTAGATCAAAATCAAGAACGGATGGAGGAAGCTCTAGAGAAGCTCTATTCGCGCGAATACACGGGACGAGGCGTACGACAAGACGCACGTCTCGGACCGGGCTCTCTCGACCCGTCGCAACTCAACGTTACGACCTGGCTGGAGGAGATTCGCGAACTGTTTCCTAAAACCACCTGCGAAAAGATCACCAAGCATGCGCTTGAGCGATACGGCATGGTAGACATAATCAACGATCCAGAAGCTTTGAAGAACCTTGAACCCAGCACCGAACTGCTGGCACTTATGCTTACCCTCAAGGGTCACATGCGCGGACCGGTTCTTACTGAAGCGCGTCGTCTGATCGCAAAAATAGTTGAAGAAATCAAGCGCAAACTTCTGAGTCAGATTCGCAACGCAATGTCTGGGCGCTTAAATCGCTTCTCTTCCAGCGCTTACAAAAGCGCTCGCAATTTCGACGCTCGAAACACGATTCGACGAAATCTCAAAAATTGGGACGCAGAGAGAAAACAGATAGTTGTCAGCGACCCGAGATTCTACCAGCGAGTGCAGCGGCACATGCCATGGGAAGTAATCTTGTGCATCGACCAGTCAGGCTCGATGATTAACAGCCTTATCCATTCAGCGGTAATGGCCGGCATATTTTCTGCTCTGCCAATGGTGCGAGTGAGACTGGTTGTCTTTGACACGTCAATAGTCGACCTCAGTGCGCACGTTTCAGACCCTGTCGAGGTGCTGATGAGCGTTCAACTCGGGGGCGGCACCAACATTGGCAGAGCAGTTGCCTACTGCGAGAAACTGGTATCACAGCCCAAGCGCTCGGTGCTTGTTCTTGTGACCGATTTCTGCGAGGGTGCCGATCCGCGCGTGCTGATCGGTGCGATAAGACGTCTGCGAGAAGCCGGGGTGAAATTGATCGGATTGGCATCACTCGATGAAAAATGCGGCGCCTTTTACGATGAAAAGTTAGCCGGAAGACTTGCCGCAGAGGGCATGGAGATTGCGGCTCTAACGCCGGTTGAACTGGCACGCTGGCTGGCCGAAGTCATGCAAGGGAGCCGCTAATGATCGACGCCGATCGAATCAAACTAGCAACAGTTCTATCCGCTGTAGACGAAAACTTTCTGGTTGCTCTGGCAAATAAAGGCCTCGTGCGCAGAGCCCTGAAAGACCTTGAGGGGCAAACACTGAAAATTGAAGAAACCGACAATGCTATCAAAGTTGTAGGTCCGGACTGGTCTGTGATGATGCCCGTCGAAGGACCAGCGAAAGCAACAGACGACACAATCGCTTCTGGTATCACTCGGCAGATACTGGCGGCTGCCATATATTTGCGCGACAACTGGTCACCAAAAGTATTATCAACTCTGGAAGACATAGAGCGCCCCCATCCCGGGTGCACTCCGCCTGATGCTGACACAGTTCCGACCACAAAGTCCGCAGCTCCTTCTAAAACGTCCTCGGAGATCGATCCCGCACGCCTTCGAGAAACGCTTCTGTCGCTAACCGTCGATGACCTTTCTAAATGGGCCGGTAAGAAACTGGTATCAGATTTACTTGTTCTATTGAACGACTCAATGGAATTAGAAGTCGAGAGCAAACTAGGACTCTTGCTCCGCCTTCCTCAGCACAGCATAGAAATCCAGATTATGCCCGGCAGAGAGCGGGGCTTGAAATTGCTTGAAAGCATGCTGTCGACCGCCCCCAAACAAATGCACAAGAAATGGGTCGCGACGGCCATTATCCTTCTACAAAAGAGAGCAGGAAAAGACCTCAAGCCAGGTCTAGCTGAGAGAATTGATATTGAGTCCCCACGAACTCAGTTGCAGGTTCTGCAGGAATCACGAAAGTTGTTGGTGAGCATGATGGATATTGGGGTCGCCCATCCGTCCACTCGCTTGATCGAGCGACTATTCACTCTGTCCATATCCGCATCAGCTGTTCATTTACCGCGTCTATCAACCTTACTAAAGACCATTTCAGATCAAGTCTCCCAGCTGGTTTCAAAGAATGTAGCAGCAGATTCCCAAAACTTGTTTTCGACTATGAGTCGCGCCTTCTGTTTGATCAAAGCACTAGAAAAATTTGCCGAGAAAAATGCAGACGAGACAGCTTCATCAATTAATTTTCCTGCCCACCTGGCAGGGGTTGCGCGCAGCCAGTATGACCCTGCCGGCGATATCAAATTGACCGGTATCGGAGCCTATAACTGGCAAACGCGATCCGGATTCCATGGTCTTACGTGTCTGTTCTGGGAAGCGGAGAGGAAGCGATTTCTTTCATGGTCAATAAGTCGACCCAGCAACACTTTCAGCATCAGTGATGCGGAACAAGCATACAACATGGAGCAAATCTGGTCGGCAGACTCCGCTGATAAGTTATGCCGCTCTTCATTCACTCTAAAGGACGCGCGGGTCAACCCTTTCGGCAGAATATCAAATGCTCAGCAAAGTTCAGTCGCTGAAATGACGAAGGCGATGTTTGACGCGAAAACGTTCGAGGGACGAGCATTCTCTGACTTCGCCGACGCAAGAGCGTACGCAGCGCATCAATTTCCAATCGGTCTAAAAGTTTCAAATGCACTCGATCGCGTCGTAATCTTAGAGCCTAAATCCTGGGGCAATCGCACATACGACGAAATGCGCCAGAGGTTTTGCTGGGAAATTTTTGATTCGTCGAACCACTCGATACGTTTGACATTGCCGTGGGAAAGCGCCAATGAGAGAGCAATCACATTTCTCGAATCTCTGAAACCAGCCTTAGACAAGATCAATCGTATCGTGGTACGGCTGGAATTCTCAGACGACGACGTAACATTCGAGCCAATATCGCTCCTCAGTCAAGGCAGCAGAAGCGATGATACAGTGCTAAATCCCTATTTCGACCAGCAATTGATAGAAATCGCTCAAACTGGCTTGCTTGACCGCCTTCGGGCCAAATTCGGGCGGCAACCACGGATACAAACGACATTATCCGATGATGAAAGCTGGGACCATGTCCAGAACTATTTCGACATAAATGAACAGTCACCACCTCATCTGATTGCAGCGCTATCAGAGACGGAAAATTTGCTCTTACAACTCGCCGAATCAGGAACAAAACGATTGAACGAAAACCTGGCAGAACGCATTCAACGGCTGGGAACGCAACTGTCACGCTGGGGACTCTCTGAACTGGGCGCAAGCATCCAGTCGATAGCCGAAGCGAAGGGTTCGTGCGGAGAGCGTGTGCTCTGGAGCGACTATTTATGCTCACTACACAGACAGCTACTCTGTATGCAAGCCGTATCGAACAAGTGATTGCTCTTCGTTTAGCGGCTTTGCCTCCAGGGTACTGATCAGTTCAGGAAGCTTGAACAAACCATCCGTTGCGGGTATAAATTCCAAAACGATCGAGACTCGAAATTCTTTTGGGCTGGGAGCTAGACATGCGACGATTCGAATACAGCGCGGGCGGCTCAGACAAATTTTGGGAAATCCAGCTCGATGATAATTCATTCACAGTCAACTACGGAAGAATCGGAACAAACGGACTGAGCTCAACCAAAACTTTCAATTCCAATCAAGAAGCAAAGAATGAACACGATAAACTTGTGCAAGAAAAACTCAAAAAAGGCTATGTGGAAATAAGTGGCGGAAGCGCTTCAACTAGCCCTACGAAGCGGTCAAAGGACAACCTGATTGCACAGCTAAAAGCAGCCGGAATCGACACCTCGACATTCCAACGAGTTTCCATTGAAGGTGGGGAGGACGAAGATGAAGAGAGTAACAGATCGGACCCGGCCGACTCGTTCTATATGATCGACGTGAGCGCCGATAAAAGCTTCCAGACCTGGAAGCTTGCTCGGTCGCTGATTGAGAAAACTGGATACTATCCGGTTATCACAGAAGATTATGATCAACTCTTCGAATACATGGAATTCGAAGACGAAAACGACACCGCTGTAACCATAAAAGCAGCGCTTTCAGCGAACTTAGCCGAGTTTTTCAAAGAGCGCACGGAGGAATTGTCCGACGCCAACGATAGGGAAAGAATTGGCGACTGGGCTACAGCGCAAGAAGAAACTGCCAGTGAGGATTTCTACCTGGTTTCTCGTTCAGGAAGCGATGCGATCTTGCAGCTTGTATTTTGCCCGACCAAAATTTCCTGGCAAGTTTGCGCTGTGTTATGTTGGGGTAATTCAAACGATGGCATCGCGCCTGCCAATCACTCCGCGGTGCACAGATACTGGGGCACCGAATATGATGCCGAACTGGTTTGCATTACAATCGACCTGATGGAGTTCCTGGTGCACAAACCTCCAACAACGAAAGAAGCCGCAATGAAGCTCGCGCACGAACAGTTTGTGTATTGTCCTGATATTGTTCACCAGGGCGTTCAGACTGTCGCGAACCTGGGCAAGTCGCTGATTAACAGCAAGAAGTGGTTTTTCTGGTGGGATTAGAAAAGTTTATTTCCATTATCATTCTAGCAACGGCTGTCGTCGCACATCAGGCTGCAGCACAAGAAGCCTCACATGGACTTAAATCCACGAATAACCCAATTAGGAATAACCCAATCATCACCAATAACCCAATCACCAATCACGCGATCGAAAACAACGAAATCCCCAATGGAAAAATACTGAATCCATGCACCAAACTTCCAGTTGATATTATCCCGCCCCCAAAAGACCAACCCAATGCACTGGACTTCGTGAAAGACCGCGATCCAGAGCTTTACAACCAGATACAAGCAAAAGTATCCGACCCTCGCTATATTGGCGAGTCGGGCAACGTGACTGTTTCCACTCATGACAAAGACGGCAATGTCAACGGCTGCGTCTTCATTCAAAACGTTCCATACTGGGAATCCGGACCGGCAGCGCAAGCGCTTTTCGACGTAAACAAAGAACTGGCAAAGGTCGGCAAAAAACTGGAGACCGATCCTCTCAACGGCGCCGGAAGAACGCTCGCGCAGGAAGAGGCAATAGCGTGGCGCAATTCAGGAGTACACGCAAAAGTCGGCAAATCGAATCATGGGTTTGGCAACGCAATCGACTTCAAAGACAACCCTGATCCCAAAGTGAAAGTGCAAATTTATGACGATCCATTTGTCAATGCAACACTGCATGCGCGTGGATGGCGACAGGGGGACTCGAGGGGTCCGATAAAAAACGACTTTCATCACTGGAGCTTCGTCGGTCCGGGTGCCGCGCAAGATGGTCAGCCCTCGCAATAAAGACTACGCTTCAATGAGCAAGGGCACGCGAGCTGACTCAATTCACTCACTAAACCCCAGAGCGAATGTTTGTGACTGATCTCGATCTGCAACCTAAAAGCTTCGGCAAGCAGCTGCTACGATCTCTCTATTGCCTCAGCCGCAACCGCCACAGAAAGCGCTCGCAGCATCAAGCTGGTAGTTCACTGGAACTTTGTCAATGAACACATTCTGAACAAATGCGGTTTGCTTGCCAGTAACACAGTTACCATCCAACTCGAAATCTATTTCGGTCAACGTAGCGCCTGCAGGGACTCCGCTAGATCCGCCGGTCACCAACAGAAACTGATTTCCTTGTCTAAACAGACCGCCGTTGGCGACGGTACAGAAACTAAAATGTTCAGTCTGTCCATCCGTCCAAAAGACATCGACTCCGAAGTTCGCAACCGGTGCAGGATCTGTACCCAACCCGGTGACAGTAAATTGAATCGTCTTCTTCAGCCTTGTGCAGTCAACGCCTCTAATGCCGGCTAAGGCGTAAGTTGAGTCGCAGCAGAACGGCTGCGTGACCTGCAATTGAGCGCCAAATCCCTTTCCTGTTACGTTCAAAATCTGGGCGCTGGCTTCGTTACCGTCACAACAATTGGTAAACAGATCACCCAGTTCATAATGCCCGTCACGAAACGGAGCATGAACGTGTAAGAGATTTTTGTGACCAGCGAAACTGGGCTGCGCCGATAAGACAGTTGATAGGGCTGCTACGGCAATCGATATGTTCTTCATAAAACCCCTTGGTAAGACGGTAGGATAGGGACTCCACGTAACCAAGCCTGTTGACCAGCAGCCCGCATGACAACCGATCGAACTTCCTTAATGCTTATATCAAAGTTTCAGCATACTCATCAATATACGGAACTGCTCGTGCCCGTTAATTTAATCAACAAATTTGAAAGGCTGGCCCACGATATTTCAATTACCGGATCAGTCGATTACCCTTATCGGTGATTTCTGACTTTGCAATAATAGACATCATGACTATCATCAAACCAGCAATAGTTCGCGTGGATGCTTCAACAGTATGCCAGTTGCGATGCACCAGTTGCCCCACAACTGCCGGAGCAATCGACACATTCGTAGGCACCGGATTCTTGAAACTTAGTGATTTTCGTCACTTGATCGAGAACAATCGATTCATCAAACGTGTAGAACTGACTAACTGGGGCGAGATCTTTTTAAATCCTGAACTGCTCGACATAATCAAATACGCGTACGAACAAAGTGTCGAGCTTGTCGCTCTCAACGGAGTCAATTTCAATACCGTAAAACCGGAGGTACTCGAGGCTCTTGTTAAATATCGATTTCGCGCTATCAGTGTCTCCATAGATGGTGCCACACAATCCACCTATGAAAAATATCGAGTTCGCGGTCATTTGGAGACGGTGCTCGGCAACATCAGAAAGCTGAATGATTATAAGAAGCAGTACCGTTCTTCCAGACCAGAGTTGCAATGGCAATATGTCGTATTCGGCCACAACGAACACGAAATCGAACAAGCTCGTGCGCTCGCGACGGAACTCGGCATGCGATTTCAACCGAAGTTAAACTGGGAAAATATGTATGATCTACCATTTTCGGCCGTTCAAGACAAAGAACTGGCCAGAAGAGTGCTTGGTGCCGCCGATCGTGAAGAGTTCCACCAAAAGCATAATAAACACTTTTGTTCAGTTGTCTGCGGTGAAATGTGGACCAGTCCGCAAGTAAGTTTCGATGGAAAAGTACTCGGCTGTCCCGTGAATCATTGGTCTTCATTTGGAAATGCCTTCGAGGAACCTCTGGTCGATATCGTAAACGGCGAGCGAATGAATTACGCGCGATCGATGTTAGCCGGACAAGCTCCGGAGCGAGACGACATTCCATGCACGAGATGCAAGGTCTATCAGTCGATCAAAGAGCATGGCACTTGGATCAAACCACCTGAAATACAGCCCGAACAACCGACGAATGACAATGTACGCGTGCGCCGCAACATAGCGCGCGGCTACGACACGTTTTGATTTAGACTAACGACTATCATGCCTGACCAGACGGAACCATCGGCTCCCCGCTTTCGGAGTCAACCAAATTTAAGCCGGTATCCAGTCGGTGATAACGCACAACTGGTTTATTGCCCTGTCACCAACGACACTCAGCTCGTGTCCAATTTGCACATGCAACTTGTAGAACGGTGTCAGGCATTTGCCACTCTCGATCAACATGCAGTCCGCTTATGCAACGAACTGGGATTTGGACCTCTACACGTCGCTGCAACGAAGGCGATTCTCAATCAACTTGGTGAAACAGGTCTGCTGCTAAGCGACCAAGAAATGCGCAGACGCCTTGCGCACGCGTCAGTATCAAATGATGATTCAGAACCTGCTCCGGTGCCACTGATTTCGTCGGTTGGAATTCCTACGCGCGACCGTCCGAACGAACTCGAACGTTGCATCAGGAGTTACGCTCAATGCTGTAAGTCATTCGATCGCAAAATGAAATTTGTCGTTGCGGATCAATCTACCGAAGAAAAAATGCGCCAGACAAATCTAGCGATACTGAGGCGCTTAAAAGCCGAATTCAATTTAGATATCGAATATGCTGGGGTCAAAGAAAAGCGCCGCTTCGCCGATATACTCTCCAAGCACTGCGATATCGAACCAACTGCGGTATCATTCGCCTTGCTCAACATCGACAATTGCGTGGTCGATACTGGTATCAATCGTAATGCCCTGCTGTGGAGCACACAGGGGCAACTAACCGTGCAAGTTGATGATGACAGTATTTGCCGTCTGATGACGGCTCCTTTGTCGCAGGCTGGTCTGAACCTCGACTCAAGATTCAATGTCTACGAAAATTGGTTTCCACCAGTACCTGAAATTTTGAACCTCACTGAACAATGCACCACCGACGCAGATTTTTTCGCAATTCATGAACAGCTGCTCGGACAGCGATTGCACAGTTGTATCGAGCAATTCGGCGGTGGTGAACTAAATTTTGATCACGCAAGCGCTAGATTGCTTCGTGGCGGCACTTCCCGCACCGTCTTGGCTACTTCTATAGGAGTGACCGGAGACTCAGGCATCGGTTCGTCGCACTACTATCTCAGCCTTGATGGAGAGGAGAGAAGACGACTCATTGAAACCGAAGCGAATTATCGCTACTACATGTTCAATCACAAACTTATTCGCTCCGTCAAACGTGCCACCGTTAGTGATGCGGCCTTCTGCAGCGGATTTAATTTGGGATTGGACAATCGAAAAATGCTGCCTCCATTCCTTCCAGTGCAACGAGGACAGGACTGTGTATTTTCAAACTTACTGCATGTTTGTCTGCACGAACTGACAGGATTCTTGCCCTGGGCACTTCGCCACAACCAGTCCAACCCTGAAAAATTCCTTCAAGCGGATCTTCAAAAGAGAATTCTGTATCGAAACAGCGGCGAAATAATTGAACGACTTGTAAACGGACTAGCGCCCGAACCAGATCTTAGCAATGCGACAAAAAATACGGTGGCCTTGGGAAGAGCTCTAAAGGAATGGGGAACCGCTCCGTTTGCGGACTTCGAAGATCTGCTGCGCAGCATCATGTGGGAAGAAATGAGTAGAAATCTGTCGACGTTACACTACTCTCTCAATAAGCACAAGGGTGAGCCCACTTACTGGGCGAACGACATAGCTTCGGCTATCTCATGGTTAAGCAAGGGTCTCACAGACGATAACATTTCAGTAGCCGCCGACTTATGTCTAGCATTTGGCATAGAGGAAGCGCGCACGATAATGCAAAGATTGGTGCGCCGGTTCGGCGAACTGCTAATGTCGTGGCCGGCTCTTATTCAGGGAGTCTCAGAGCTAAACGCGCGCGAGGTATACTTGCCTACGACAGTCGAGATTCACTAATGCCCGAAAATTTTTGCGCCGATTCGGAATCCGCTAAAAATGTCCGAAAATAATTTCAAAGATCAAGAATACTTGAGTCTTACCGATTGCTGGCGCATTGGCGTAGGCACCAATAAAGAGCTTGTATATTGCCCCACTACGCAAGCGACTCATGTGCTGTCGTCCAATACAGTGAGACTGCTCAGAGAATGCACCGAAACGCAAACGTTAGATCTGCATGCGGCACGATTGTGTGAGCGATTCAACATTCCATTAAAACGTTTTCCTGAAATGCGCCAGCAACTAAATGAATTTGTAAATGGCAAACTGCTTGTCTCAAAAACGGATTTGCTGACCATGATAACGGAGCATTCTTCCCCTCAAAGCCCGCTTCCAAAAATCGCTTCGCTTGCCGTTCCCACGCGAAATCGACCTCAGGTGTTTCGACGCTGCCTGGATAGCTATGCTGAGTGCGCCAAGCTTTACGATCGTAATGATCTGACGCTCCTGGCTATGGATCAATCTGATACATCTGATTTGCAACAAGAGAATCAACAAGCTATAGAGTCGGTTCGAAAAAATCACGGCATCAAATGCCTCTATAGCACCGCCAGAAATGCAGAAATTCTTGCTCGCGATATTTCAAGCATCTCGGGAGTCGCACCAGACGTGGTTAACTTTGCCCTCATCAACGATGACAATATGCCGCAGGCTCACGGGCTTAGCCGCAATTTCTTGCTGCTCAGTACAGTTGGTGATCTAACCGTGCAAGTTGATGACGACACTATATGCAGTGTCTTACCGTGTCGTGAATTCAGCTTCGACTTGACATTAACATCGCAATATGCACCGCAACAGTTCTGGTTTTTGTCCAAGTCGGAAACAGAGACATTTGGTGACGCCTTCACCAGAGAAGATTTTTTCGCTCTGCACGAGCAGCTGCTAGGCCGGTCAGTTGCATCTTGTGTTAATGAGAGGTGCTCCGACGATCGCCTTGAAACAAGCTCAATCAATTTCGAGCAGATCAGTTCTGAATTCTTCCACAGATTGACGAAACCGGGTGGACGAGTCGCTATCACGTCCCTTGGTGTAGGAGGCGAAGCGGGCATGGAAGGTTCATCCTACTTTCTTACGGCAGACAGAAAGTCCCGCGCCCGCATGATGAAATCTGAGAGTGATTACCGCTTCACTCTCAACAGCAATCAAATCTTACGCTCGGTCACGTCCGAGACAATCAGCAGTGGATCGGTAATAACTGGACACAATCAGGGTTTCGACAATCGTAACTTTCTGCCCCCCTATTTCCCTCTATGGAGAGGCGAAGATATGGCGTTCGGAGAATTGCTGGGTCAATCGGACGAAGGCGCTTTCAACGGCTACATGCCGTGGCACCTCCTTCACAAACCGTTCATTCCCAGAAACTATTCCGCAGAGCACCTGCGCTTACGGGCCTCTCGGCTTTCGTTTGGTGCTATAATGGAAGCGCTGCTGCAGTCTCTCAAAAACGAGCGGAGACGCACGCCCAAACAGAGTATCGAGGCAATTGGAAGATCTCTATTGGATTGGGGTAAGGCTCCCCTCGCCGAATTCGAAGAGATGCTCACATTACAGCTTTTGAATCGAGTCAGCATACAATTGCTTCGACTGGAGACAGAATTAAAACAGAACAATAAAACGCCTGCATACTGGGCCGCCGACATTGAAATGTGCATGAACGCCCTGCGCCAAACCGTAGTGAAAAAGACGTACATAGTCGGTAGAGATTTAGAAGACTACTATGGACTGGACACAGCCCGCAAAACTCAGCAAAAGTTAGTGCGTAGATTTGGAGAGTTATTAATATCCTGGTCGGCAATCCGGGATGCAGCAATTGCACTGAGAAAAAACATGCAAGAGAGAGAAGTTTAGTGGCTTCCTTATTTCGCCTCATACAAACACAAGTTCCTTTTCAGTGGTAATCTCTCGGTAATCCTAACCTGGTCTAATTACAGAAAGCCCGATGGAATGGAACCCAAAAAACTCGACTGTAGAAGCCCTTGCGGGCTTCGCTGTACCTCCTGACGCAGGTACGATTTTATGTCCCTCGAACACAACGACAGAGTCAAAGAAGCACCCGACGCGAGCGCCCATCGCGGGTTGCAACACGTCGATCGGATGGAGCTGTTCCAGGACCACTCAAAGCTTACAGAACGCACGAGCACAGCGCAGCTGCACGACCTTACCATTACAGACGACTCCGCCCCCGCTAACAAAACCAAAGACGGTCCAAACGCCCCAAAAGTAGAAGGGGGTCTGGATAAAGGCACTGGCAAAGACAACAAAGGCGGGGCGGAAGAGCCGACAACAGAACTGGTCAAAAAGACAGAAAAGGATCCGAAAGCGCCTACGGTTGCCTTCCTGGACGAATTCAAACGCAAAGATGTAGACCTCGGCGATGGAACCTTCGTTGCGCACGGTGAAATCAGCAGGGCTGCCGCTGAAGCGAATGGATTCAACACAATCGCGCTGCAAAACGGCGACAAGCGAGACAGAAACGACGATTTCGACTATTCGAAGCGACTCAATGAAATCGGAAAGAAGATCGATGCTGGGGAACTTAAGCTGGGTCGCGGTGACGTACTAAATGTGAGTATGGGCAACAATGACCCAACCTTCGAACAAGCCAACCAATTTCTCGGTTTCACTGGTGACAAGGCAATCACCCGCGAAAATCTTGCAGCAAACAAAGACGCGATACTCAATCGCATGAGAGAAATCAGCCAGGATTCGACTAGATCAGATGCGGACCGCACAACGGCCCAGCGCGTTGTCGATACAAACAAAGCAATTGATGATTTGAAGGCTCGTGGAATCGAAGTTGTGCACGCCGCCGGCAATGACTCAGCCAACAGATTCAGCTGGGATTTTATGAATTCCAGCACGGAATTAGCTTCAGTCAAACCATCTGGAAAACCAGATGATTTTAGCGCCAGCCATAGCCTCACGACACCTGGAGACGGCGTAGTTCCAATTCACGTTGTAAATGAAGCGAACCTTCTTTCACCCACTCCACTTGCCAGCCAGAAGGGCAATCTCGAGATTGGTGATACTGGAGCAAAATTCCCCAGGACAGGAAGAGACATATTTCCGGCGGACAATCAAATATTCAACCGCGAAAACTTTCAGCTGGGCGGTCGAATGGACAAATTAAAAGCTGAACCAAAGCCTCTAGATCCAACGCTCTTTGACGCCACGCCAATAGACCAGCGCACCTTATCTGGTGCAAGTGTGCCGCCCACTGACCTGGGGGCGCCAATACTTCCATCCGACAGGTTTAGTGGAGCGGCTCCATATCCAAAGAAATTCGACACCATCAGGAAAGAGAGAGACGAATTCGCGCAACCACTCAAGCCCGGCGAAATTGCAGTCGAAGGTGTAATTTCAGGAACATCATTTGCAAACATCAACTACTTGAAGAGCGAGTATGAGCGACTACGCGGGCTGAAGTCTGGCAGCAACTAAAAAGCTGGATCCGACAAACAAACAAACAAACAAACAAACAAACAAACAAACAAACAGACAATAGTTTATTCGTGCTTATCTGTTAACCAACCAAAGCTCTGCATGATCAGAGTCCAATGTGACTTTGTAGTGCGACAAGAACGACATTCCCAGAAGTCCGGCTTCGCCATCTTGGCTTGGAATGTCGTGGACGATCGCCTCTACATCGAGTAATTTAGCATCCCCGACTCGAATCGAATTTAAACGAACCTTACGACCTGTTGCCTCGCCCGATGCAGAACCGAAGGCAACATCACGCGCCGAGGCCAAGTTCACACCCGCCCTTTTCGCCACGTCATTTGAAATGACGACAGAAGTTGCACCAGAATCAACTACTAATTTCGTTCGTACTTTTTCGTTGACCACAACGTCCGCGAAGAGACTCATGCCAACCTTCTGCAGCTTAATCAGATAGATTGGCTTGCCTGCGGCACGCGTTAGTCGCTGAAGCAACGCGCGCGCATCATCATCTTCTTCATCAAGCGCTACCGCTTTTCTCAGCGGTGCGATTGCATCATTTGGATGCTTACTACTGGAGAGAATCAAACCTTCCTCATAGTAGAGAGAACTCGCATCAGGCAACACTTTGAGCCCCTGCTTACAAGCTTGAAGCGCTTCAGACGTTTTGCCTACGCCCTGCAGCACCGAGACCAGATCGCACCAACTCTTCTCTTGGTGCGGATCTAGTTTTACAGCTTCACGCGCTAGCTCCAGCGACTTCTTATCGTCGCCGACCTGCTCATACAACCACGAAGCCTGCCTTCTCAAAACAGCATCTTTCGGACGCAACGACAGCAATTTAACTTCCGATGGAACAGCCTGCTCGTACTTTCCCAGCGTTTCCAAAATGGCGACGTAGCGATCAAGCTTATCTTGATCATTGGGCGCCAACTTGACCGCTGCCTCCATTTCCACAGCAGCCTGATTTCGGTCGTCATTATCGGCCAGCGCGTCGCCCAACAAAGCATGCGCATCAGCATTCGAGGGATCACAATTGACCGCCTCTCTAAATTCTGCAATGGCGTCGCTAAATTGTTCTTTTTCAGAAAGGTCTTTGCCCTTAGCAATATGCTCGGCAGCACCGGCTTTATCAGGAGCGAACGAGTGCAAGCTGTTACAGCTCCACAGAAGTGGAACAGAAAAAATATAGATACAAGCCGACCAAAATCGTGCCTTTCTCATAACCCAACTTGCCTTTCACCTCAAGAACAATAGATATAGTAGAACGACACGATGTCGTCAAGCCAAATAAACGAGCGATGAAACCCGACGAAATGCGAGAATATACAGTCCAAGGAGAATTACCATGAATTACCTACGGACCGCCTGGATCGCAATATGTGTAGTGCTGAGCGCCAGTACAACATCGCTCGCCGTTGCCAAAGAAGATGACACGTTGTCCAGAATTCCTTCAATAGAAACTTTGACGCAGAAAATCAAAGAGAATCCAGACGCGCTTGAATACTATTATTTGAGGGGACACTTATATCAACAGGAAAAGAAATTTGCACAAGCGGTTGCAGACTATACCAAACTGATTGATGCGAAATTCAAAATTGACGGATTTTTCGCCGACAAGGGACAGATGGCTTACGGCTCCCGCGCCGTCGTATACATGCAGATGAAAAATTTCGATGCAGCGCTAGCGGATCTGAATAAAGGACTCAGTATTGCGCCAAACGATGCAATGATGCTTGCCAATCGAGGCGCTGCATATCTAGAAAAGAAACAATATGCACTGGCTATGAACGATGACATACGAGCACTCAAGATTGATCCCAAACAACCCACCGCCTATGAGGGAATAGGCGAGATATACTACAAGACCAAACAATATGCACGTGCGATGCAGTATTTGAACAGCGCCATAATGTTGAACAGCAAAGATCCTGATGCGTACTACTATCGCGGTGCAACACAAAAGGCGTTGGGCAGAAACGTAGAAGCACAGAGAGACTTCGAACGGGCAGAGAAGCTCGGTTTTAAGCTGGGAGAAACGACAATTATGACGGTAACCCCATAATCAGCGAGGAGCGATGAAGATCCTAATTCTAGGCGGCACCATTTTCGTTGGACGCCATATTGTCGAAGCGGCACTCGCACGTGGACACGAAGTGACTCTTTTCAATAGAGGTCGCACCGGATCGAATTTATTCGACAGCGTAGAACGAATCTCGGGCGACAGATCCGAATCATTAGAAGCGCTCAAAGGTCGACACTGGGACGTAATTATTGATACCAGTGGTTATGTACCGCGGGTGGTGCAAAAGTCTTGCGAAGCACTGCAGAAAAGCTGCGAATCATACGTCTTCATCTCTACGGGTTCCGTCTACAAAGACAAAAGTAAGCCTGGAATCAGCGAGGACAATGAAATACTCGTACCGAAAGATCCTGATGCTACCGAATGGACAGACGACACTTACGGCGAGCTGAAAGCGGGTTGCGAAGTCATGGTGCGAAACGTGTTTGCTGAGCGCGCACTGATCATCAGACCGGGGGTGGTTGTAGGTCCGCACGACCCGACTGACCGCTTCACATACTGGCCAGTACGAATCAAAGCTGGCGGAAAAGTTCTGGCTCCGGGCGCCTCAGATCGACCAATTCAATTCATTGATGGACGCGATCTCGGCACATGGACAATCTCGTTGAGTGAATCAAAAGCTACAGGAATTTTCAATGCCATTGGACCGGACTATCGACTCACAATGTCTAAATTTCTCGACACCTGCAAGACAGTAGCAGATTCAAAAGCCGAATTAATTTGGGTTTCGGATCAGAAGTTGTTCGAACATAAGGTTGAAGCCTGGACCGAGATGCCTTTTTGGATTCCGGAAAATTCCGAAACCAGCGGCATGGCTTTGCGCAACAACAGTAAGGGCATTCAAGCAGGTCTAACCTTCCGCCCGCTGCCTGAAACTATTGCAGACACTCTCGAATGGTGGCAGCGCGAAAAATCTGATAGCAGCTTGAAAGCGGGTTTGAGCAAGGAACGAGAAGCGGAATTGATAAATAAGGTTATCCGCGAACTTGCACAAAAGCTGAAACAACGGTGAACGCCGAAAGGCATCAACTACTAGCGTTAGTTTCCACTCTTGCGACCAGTCAGAACAGTTGAAAAACTGTCGGCTCGTTTGCCGAACCGGAGATTTGCGCTCTATACTGACAATATGACCATTCCTGAGCATAATCAACCGAATGCTCAGAAAAAACATGTTGCACTGGTCCTGAAATCCGGAAACTCGTTTGCGAAGAACACATAAATTCTGGTGATTTGCTATGGAAAATACGATCGATGACACGAATACTTCAGAGACGCTGCCAGAGGAGCGCCGCATCGAGTACATTCCATTCAAAGCAGGAACAGAAATCGTCAGACGCCAGAGCGACGGCGCCCTGCTGCAAGCAACGCTTCATGACGAGCACAAAATTTACAACTGCGAATTCGGTGCAGGCGACATACTTGAATTTTCGGGCGAAGAAAGAGGCGCGCTTGTCAAAGCAACAATCAGCGGTAAAAGAGAGATACAGGGCGTACTCTTGAACACCGCAAGTCAGCCAGTCACGTTACACTTCCACTATCTAAAACACCAACTGCGTCCAGGGCTCAAGAGTGCCACCGTTAATGGTGATACTCTTACGGCGAACAATATCGCATTCAGGCGAAATAGCGTGCTGTTCTTTCATCGCCCGGGACACATCGGAGCCGGAGATTTGGACAGGGATGTTCTGATCGATAATCTCTGGTTTGGACCACAACAAGCTCAACCTACAACGACGATATCATCCGAAGAAGCGGGAATAAAACGACTTTCCGGAATAAGCACAGTCAGTTCGCTCAAGCTCCATTCTGGGCCGAAAGTGACTCTGAACAACGACATCGGATTTTATACTAACGGACGTGTCGCATATGGCACATTATCCAGAAACCAAGTTGTTAACGGATTACTTCTTAAAGCGGGAAGTCGTGTTTTCTTCTACTCAAATGGTCAGCTTTGCGCCGGCAGATTAGCCGAGCCAACCACTATAAATGGTTTCAAAATTACTGGACACTTTAGATTCAGAGAAACGGGCACTTTGTTTTCAGCAGAACTCGCCTGCGAACAAATTATTGATGGAGTAAAATGCACCGGGCAAGTAAGACTTTATGACGACGGCAAACTCTACGGCAGCACTCTAGTAGGCAAGCAAACACTCGGGGAGTTCCTTTGCGAAGGACACTTCATTCTGCGTTCAGATGGTAAGCCCTGCCAGTTCTATCTCGCAAAAGCATATCCGGAAAAAGGTTACCCATATAAGGAGGGTTGGTTGATAAGATCGAATGGTTATTCCGCGAGACGACCGGGTGCGTGGAAAAATGAGTCCTTCGATCTTGTCAATCCGGAATGGGACTTCAAAGGGTACTACCAGCCAATCGCAGCAACTTGTAAGGATCAAACGTGCACATGTCGTGCTTACGATCCGATAGATTGGTTCCGGTTCAGGAACGAAATTCAGGCTTACCTGGACAAATCACGCTTGCTTATGGAAAGGCAAAGGCTTGATGAAGCAACGAAACTGCAAGAGACGGCGCTAGCGCTTTCGCTCAGATATCGGCGTAATTATAGCGGCGAGCTTTTACCAACGATATGCCGCGACATGGCCACCAGACTTGTCATCGAGAATCAACTCGACGCCGCTTTAGCAATGCTCGACAAAGCCGAGAGTTATCGACAAGAGTTCGGAAGCGATCGACGGTACTACAAAAGTGAAGAATGCCTGATTGCCTTTAGAAAATGCCAGATCTATCTTCAACAAAAAGATTTCTCCAGATTGGAGCCCTTGCTGCAATCTGTAATCAAATTTTGCGAGAATGATCCTAGTGACCATGGTTCAAGTTCTCTTCCACCGCATGAGCAAAACACAGCAATAAAAATGCTCGGCGACTGTTACGCCGAAAGGAATCAATTTGAACTGGCTGAAAAGCACTACAACAATGCGATCTCGAAGGGCAGAAGTGAGCTCAGTTCGCTGGATGTGTTTCGCGCCTATCATGTATTACTGATCAAAATGGAACAGCACGAAAAAGCTGCAGAACTAGCACACCGAATCGAGCAAATCGGAAATGCGCCTCGAGGTTGGCTCTGCGGACAGGCCTACGCAACTGAGCAACGACATCTGCAGTGGGAACCCACCTTGAATCTTGATTGAAACATTCAGCGCGACGTCGCACTTCGTCGTGTATGAGATCCTTAAAACAGCCAATCTGTGGGGCGAAAGCACGGTTTTCCCCATCCACAAATTAGCTAATCACATTTATGCTGCTGCCATAATCCTTGTTATCGGCGCACAGGCAATAGGTATTTCCCAAGTGGAGCATAGCGACAAGTCGCACAGAAAAGACCGCATCGGGTCGAGCGATTATGCACACGGTGAGCATTCGATAGGTCGCCACGGCGGAAGCGATCACGAGGTCGATCACTCCGCTTTTGCTGCATACAGTTATAGCTCGCCCGCATTCAGACATTCACTAAAGCAGTTGGCAGCAAACACGAATGTACCACCGGATGCGGAAAAGCAAATTACTGGTGACGCATCGAAACCAGCAACATTGCCGGCAACTTCAGCAATTCCAAATAAAGCTCTCGAACAACTGCAAACCCCAACCAAAATATTCGATCCATGTGCCAAGGTCGACGTCGACGTCATACCGCCTCCTGCGACCCGACCAAATGCTTTAGAGCCCGTGAAAGACCGCGACCCGGCACTCCATGAGCAGATAAAAGCGAAGGTCACCGATCCTCGTTACACGGGCGAGCTGGGCAACATAACCGAGTCGACTCATGACAAAAAAGGGCGCGTGAACGGATGCAAGTTCATTCAGAACGTCCCTTATTGGGAGTCAGGAGCCGCCGCGCAATCGTTCGTCGACGTCAACTTAGAAATTGCGAAACACGGCAAGAAATTAGAAGCCGACCCACTGAACGGAGCAGGCAGAACTATTGGTCAGGAAGAAGCAATTGTCTGGCGCAATTCGGGAGCACACGCAAAAGTAGGCAAATCGAATCACGGCTTCGGCAGAGCTATGGACTACAAAGATGACCCGAACGCTAAAGCGCAGACCTACGACGACCCATTCGTCAACCACACACTCCACGCCCACGGATGGCGCCAGGGTGACTCCCGGGGTCCGATAAAAAATGACCTGCACCACTGGAGTTTCGTTGGGCCAGGACCGGCACAAGATGGAACCCCACCGCACAAAGCCAAGCATGGACACCACAGGTGATGCGGCAACTCAACTAGTCCGACGAAGACAGCTCGAGCACGCAGTTACCATCTAAAGAAGATGCAATCATAAGCCGCATCACTTCCGTTTCAGCGAACAGCCATCTACCGAGCTTCGTTCGCGGGTCAAGTCGACGCACCGCAACGAGGGAAAATATATACTGGAAGAATGAAAAGAATTCGAGACTTCGACATAATAATAACTCGGTGCATATTAATCTCATGCCTGACACTCACATTGGTTCTCGGCTCCAGCAGCACCGCGTGGAGTCAGGGGCTTAAGGGTGTTAGATATTTTGGTTGGCCTTCACAAAACGAGCTCGAAGCTGGCGAGCGAGCAGTGAAATCACATCCAGATTCATTCAAGCTCCGCGAAGAATTAGCCGAAATGTATTACTATCGCAGAGACTCAAGACGATCGATAGAACAATTGCAAGAATCAATCAGATTGCGCCTTGGCACAGCGGATCGCCACCCGGATTTGGAAGGTCTTGCAAATGCGTACTCAGATTTAGGATTGCAATTTTTCGATATCAAAGAATTTCCTCTCTCTGAAGCAGCACTGAGAAAGTCCATCAAATGCTGGAAAACTCTCATTCAAACCGACAGGACAGGTAATGCAAAATACCGACTCGAGCTCGATTTAGACAGGCTCACAGCGTGTTACGCCGATTGGGGAAACGTAAACATGGCGCTCAAAACCTACAGCCAGTTGATTGGGCAAATGAAAGTTCCAAATGATGGACATGACAATATCTCCGACCTAAATAAGAAGCTGAGAAAACTCGGTATTCTTCGACAAGACAACTGCCCAACTAACAAAAAGCACGCCGAGCGTTCCATTTAAAGTGCCCAAGCTGTTACGCTGATCGAAATGGCCTGGAGAACTCCAGATCCGGTTTGCTAATCCGCGATCACTGCCTTCTGTCGTCTGACTATCTTCTCTGTATTCGATTCGTGCTTGGTCGTTGGTCTCGCTGCTTCACACGTCATGTCATTTACACCAATTTCTCGATGCTACGGACATTAAACTCTGCCACCCGTAAAATCGATATGAAATCACGCAATCAAGGCGCCAGGACCGACAAACTATTAGTTCCGCAGACTGCCCAAATCGTCGGCAGCGATAAAACGACTTCCAAAATCATTCCAAACTAAAATCGAGCGAAAATAAGACGCTTATGCGCCAAATCGTAAGTTACTCTGAAATTACTCAAGAAACCATCACCGACTAATCCATCGTAAATGATTTTCTGGAACTGAACCTTCGGCTTCTTCTGCGTAAATAGTCGCGACTGCGCCAGGAAAACATCCTCGGGCAGCTTCGTAAAATATCGAACATATGAATGTCCGGTTTCGTCGATTCCTTCGACCTTCTTCACATCCATGCTGTCTTTGAAGACTCCGAGTTCCCTCATGTATCTTTCATCGAGAATAAGTGCACCGCTACCGGTGTCAACCTCGACTCTGGCGTAGCTTCCGTTTGAGAACCACAGTAACATGGTGATACTGGTTTGGGCACGTTTGTGAGTAATCTGTATAGGAACAGAAACGCCTTCGCTCAAGCGCTTTTTCAAGCTCTCATCTGTCTCAATGAATATCAATTTTTTCGCATAGTCAATTGTGAAAGGAACTTTCCTGAAAAACTCGAGGGACACTAAGCCTTCAACTTGAGTGAGATCAGGTGCACCACCAAAAACGTCTTCCAACTTCCAGGCAGCAATAGGCAGATTACGCTGCAGACACGACCCAATCTGGAGAGCCGAAAGATTTACAAGCTTCATAGTCATCGTCTGACCAGACATTCTCTTACCGGCGACTGTGCCAGCAGGTGTGCAGCCCAGCTTCGCCGCGAGTGTTTCAGAAATCACATTCACCCCGGCGCCCGTATCAAGAACAAACGAAGTTTCCTTCCCCCCAACTACTGCCGGAATGACAAGGATGTGGTTGGCTGCATATTTGAAAGGAATCGCGCTCGCAATGGGATCTTCAGCGTTAACAGCGGAAGCAAAAGACAACGCAAAAGCTAGCGTGAGGGAACAGACTAATCTCTTTGACAGCAAAAACACTAAATTACTCCAGGATAGGTTCGGCACGCAACAATCTAACAGCTGCTGCTACGCTCCGACAATGTCAACACCCTCAAGTCTACTTCACCGCCCCCTTCGTACCTCCATCTCTTACGCGACAATCGAACGTTATTGAAAAATTTGCGCGCTCTTTGGACCCGGGCGGAAGCGGTCTGAAAGGCTGTGCGAGCCGAACCGCATTTAATGCAGCTTCATCAAAGGAAGATATCCCGCATGATGTTCCGAGATTCAGGTCGGTGAGTGAACCGTCTCTATGCACCACAAAATTTACGATCACAAGATTGCTCTCCGAAGTTGGAGGAGGAAACCAACAACGCTTAACACGCCTCTGCAAATCAGCAAGATACGGTCCGTAGTCAATCCCAGAAGTTGTCATCGACCTGGACATCTGATCTGGCACCACCGGATGCGGTGCAGGCGTGGAATGCACAAGATCTGGAATCAACGGCCGAACAACTACGGTGCTCTTTGCAGAGTCCGAGTTGAAAGACACCAACAAATCTAGAGACTGCCCCCCAGCAAGGGAAGGAACGGTCACCGATTTAAACAATGCGAGGATGGCATTTTTTTCAGCTGTACGGTTGTTCGAATAACTAATTTCAGCCTTGCCAAACTTTCCATCTGACTCAACTGTTACGGTTAAGACCGTAGCTGTCGGCGAGGTTGACGACGCGGGCGAGGTCGGGTGCCAGCTGTCTTGCAATGCCCTCTCAATGGAGTCGACGACACCGTATATCAACTCACTTTCGGATAGAGTCGACAACAACTCACTAGCCAGTTTATTCTGTTTGTCAGGGCTGAAACGCATTGCTTGCTGATACTCTGTTATCGCTTCAGCGAACTCGCCTTTTTTCTGCAAAGCCATTCCCAGACCAAGATGATTCTCCGGAGAGACCGGATTTTCCTTCACCGCCAGTTCCCAGACCTTCACGAGATTCAAGCGAATCGAGCGGTCGTCCGGATCATGATCAGCCGCCTCCTGATATGCAGCAATAGAGTCAGCGAGCTGCCCCTTGGACAGACAAATTTCAGCTCTGGCAACCAGTTCATCGGATCTAATCGGCTTAGCCCGCTCCCGCGCGTCACCGGTCTGGAGGGCACAAATCAAGGAAAAGAGCAGCGCGCAGATTCTAATCGCTCTTACTGACTGACTGCTAACCACAACGTCGCGCATTTGCTCCGCGGTACTCGTCTCTTCCAGCTTGTCTGGCGACAAACTGGCTCAAGCACACCCCTCGCACTCTGAATACGACCCCAATAGTCGACGTCTTATTCAAAATACATTAGGTACTTTCGGACAGAATAACAATAGGGGTTACACCAGGCAAGTCGATCAAAACAAGCCACATTAAACAACGGTGGTGGCAGCAAATTCGGAAATAGTCGACAATCTATTGTTTATCAACTCGCACAACCTTCTTACAGAATCCAGCCTGTGACGAAGTAGCGTTGAAGTCCTGCTTTTTACTGACAAACCGAGCAAATCTGCTGGCATCAACCGCCGATTGGTCGACCAACGCGAGATCTGGGCCGGGTTTGTCCGTTGTCACCATACTCGATATCAATTTGCACGGAACTTTATGCCCCATAAAACCAGTATCGAGATTCGTGAAATCTATACGCTGAAAGACTATTGCCTTAACATTCTTCGAGTTGGCAGCATAGGTAGGGTTAGCTGCCTCGCCTAAGCGATAATAGCCACCAGCAAGAAGACTGGCGAGGGGTAGGGCTTTATCGCGATTCGAAACATAGATACGAAGTTTCGCATCGAGTTGCTGCCGTCCCAGTGTGTAGTGACGGCAAGTATCTGCATCCATGTCGGCTGATACCAACTCCCAATCTTTGATCAGGTTTTTTCCGTACACCACAGGCAATCCTCTGATTACCAGACGATTCCCCATGCTATGAGAAATACTGATCACCTCGAGAGGATGAGCTTCATGCAACGCCAACAAATCAGTCAGGAATTGATCAAAATGCGCCTGCGACCATTCCACATCAGTGCTGTCGATGAAATAACCACGAAGACGAGGATCTGACGGCCATGAGTACAACACGAGCGGCTTCTGTATCGCGTACGCCATCAACGCTGCATCTATTGTGCAATCTTCAAAGCCATCAGCAGCACCATGGACATAAAGACAGAGTTCGGGTGAACCAGCTCGGTCGAGCGAGTCTTTCAATCTTTCCATGAACGCTTTTTGGGCCGCGGGATAGTCCGTCGGATCAATACGATCCTTCGAAAAGATCTTGGGAGGCTTCTGATCGACTATTTTCCAGCCCAATGCTTTGAAAAGCGCTGGATCGTTCTTGTTGTCAACATTGGGAATAATGACGTTCGCGGTTCCATAGTACATCTGGTGCTGGCAGTCAGTCTTATAGCGCCGATTAGGACCAAACGTCTCACCTACCAGTTCACGGTCAGTGACATAGTTGACCGGAATCGAAATGTATGTCACTTTTCCCTGCTTCTTGGCAAAACAGGGCTGTTGTAGCGACACCGCGACGACAAACAACAAGAAGAGCAAACCGAAAAACACTCTAAGATTGAGACGCCGCATGTGAATTCCTCGAAAACTATAAGATGGTGGGCAGCTACAGTATATGCGAAACTATGCTGTGGTTGATCGACTATTATCCGGCTGGAACTGAAGATGAATTACAAGATCCAATGCGCTATAGCACTGCTTCTAGCCTCGTCCTCCGCCTCAAGAGAGGTTTCGCTGGCATCAGATGCACAGAGTTTTAAAGAAATTGAAGAAAGCGTCTCCAAAGATCCTGGCGTTGTCGAAAGCGTGAAGTTTCGCACTGTTCCAGTTGCTTTCACCACGCGCAAAATTCCAAAGGGACATGTATTCACAGCCGCAGACCTGGAAGATCACAACATCAAATATCGAAACGCTCCGCCTGATGCCGTCATTTCATGCAAAAAACTTTTTGGAAGGAAGTGTGTTGAACCACTGAACGCAGGGAGTGTTGTATCTGTTCAGGACATTGGTATACCACTGATGATGAATCAAATCGTTTCAGCTAAAGCGAGAAATTGGGAAAACAGCAGGGAAAAACTGGGCACAATTTGCATCACCAAGACATCACTAAAAGCAGGCGAACAGATCAAAAAAACCAGCGTAATAAATTCGCGGATGCCACTACGGCTAATGCCTTGTGACGCAGTCCCGGATGCTTCGCAGGTCATCGGCAAAAAATGCAAATTTGGTTGTGAGACCAAACATATTCTGATGCACCATGACTTATTCTAAGTGACCAACAGGTGTGTCCCCAAAAACGCTTCGCAAGGTTCTTGCCAGCTTCGCCAGTAAACTGAAATGAGAAGACTACTTGAATTGACGCTGATCAAGGAGGAAACTCACTGGATTAAAGTGCCTGAGAGGCACATGAAAGAAAACTGAAACTTCCATGTGATTGATAGAAATCAGGATCAGTCTACAGAAGGGAAGACATGAAGATTCTAATAGCAGAAGATGACGCGCTTCTGGGAGAGTCGCTAGTTCATTCGATCACTAGACACGGTCACATGGTCGATTGGGTCAGTACAGGTTCCGAAGCTAAAGGGGCGCTGGCTGACCAGATTTATGATCTTCTGATTCTAGACCTGGGTCTTCCCGATATCGATGGAACTACGTTGCTCAAAGATTTAAGGAGCAAAGGATTTGCTCTACCGGTTCTCATTCTGACTGCAAGAGACGGCATCGAACACAAGATCGGGGGGCTCGAACTCGGCGCCAATGATTATCTGACAAAACCATTCGATTTCCGCGAACTCTACGCCCGAATGAAATCGCTAATGCGCCTGCAAGCGTGGTCGAACAGTTCCGAAATAGCTATTGGTCGCTTACGGTTTGACACGGGTGAACGGGTTGCCACACTCGATGGCAAGATTTTGCCGATGACTCCAAAAGAGTTGAGTGCATTCGAGATACTCTCCAAGAATCTAGACAGACTTGTAAGCAAGTCAGAACTAATCGACCGACTAAAAGACTGGGATGCGGAACTAAGCGAAAACGGCGTAGAGACAGTAATTCACAGACTGAGACAAAAATTGAAGGCTGCCGATCTGTCCATCAAAACAGTGAGGGGATTCGGATACACACTGGAAAAACCGCATGAAAATGTCGATTCGTTCTAGTCTTTTGACGACACTGATCATTGCCATGTCGGTGCTTTATCTGGTGCGCCTGGCGGCGGGATACATTCAAACAGTCCAATTAACAGACGAAGTCTATGACGAAATGCTGCTCAATTCTGTAGACTCGCTGGCAGGCTGGCTCGATGCAAGCGCAAAAGGTTTTGACATCAAGATTTCGTCGGCAAGTTCCGCAATTCTTACTCACAACAATATCGATAAGTACTTCTATGAAGTCTTTGACGCGGAAGGAAAACGACTTACCGGCAACACAAATTTAATAGATAATGAAACTGCGCTGCGCAGTCTTGTAAAAAGCGGACCTAAAACAACTCGTGTAGAAAACAGCGATGTCCGGATAATGGCGGCTGATGTTCCACTGACCCGAGACCAGCTAAAGTCAGTGACGATCGTACTCGCCGAAACATTAAATGCTCGCAAAAGATTCTTCGAAAAGACTTTCGTCGCAATTGCAATCACGCAATTTCTTGCTATGTCACTCAGTATCGCCTGTGTTTATCTCTTCGTCTCAAAAGCATTCTTACCGTTCAAAAAATTAAAACAGAACATAACCGAAAGAGATACCAGCCGATTTGCCCAGCTTCCAGAAGCTGGCGCGCCCGCGGAAATGGCACCGTTTCTCGCTGAATTCAACAAAATGTGCGCCGCGATCGAGCAAGACGTGCGCTCGCGAGAACGGTTCATCTCTAACGCCGCCCATCAACTCAGAACACCGCTTGCCGGGCTGAGAAATTACGCGAGCTTCGGATTGGAATTAGACAGCAAAGAGGAACTTAAAGACGTTGTCCTCAGAATAGATAAGGGACTGAGTGGTCTGACTCGGCTGGTCAATCAGCTGCTGGCACTCGCTCGTGCTGAACGAGAGTATTTTATGCAGGAACATTTCGAAAGAGTCGAGTTAAACAATATAGTGTCTCGCACGATATCGCTACTCGAACCCGAAGCCGTCAACAAAGGAATAGAGCTGTCTTGCGAACTAACAACCGACTCGACATGGCTGTACGGGCACCCACTAGGTCTCGAACAGCTCGTCGCCAACCTGATCGAAAATGCCATTGCATACTCACCAAATGGTGGCGAGGTAATTATTCGAACCGGGGGCGGTCCACAAATAGTTTTTATTGTTGAAGATGGCGGACCGGGCATTCCAGCAGAAGAGAGAGAAAGAATTTTTGAACGGTTTTATCGGATTCGAGGCAGCGCTGGAAGCGGTAGCGGTCTTGGATTGTCGATAGTCAAGGAAGTGGCCACCTGCCATCAGGCGGAAGTGACTATAGAAGACGGCAACAACAATAAGGGCACTCGATTTACCGTCAAGTTCCACGAAAAAACCGCAAGTTCGCAACTATGAACTTGTGATTGCAAGGAAACTGCAAGCTAATTACCAGTTAGATGACAGCTTGACAGCTAAACTGTATTTTATTGAGACACCGTTAGTTGCTCCCACTCAAGAGGTGCTTGCGATGAGAAATATTTACCAAGAATGGGTTTGCACTCAGTGCGATACCGTAATCGGTGAACACAATTGCTGCGAAGAATCGATTACAAATATTCCACAGCCGCCGGAGTCCAGCTGCCCAGGCTGTTCGGCATCGAATGAAAAGTTTGCTTTGTTTGCAAAGGTAATTTTAGACCTGGTGGATACAAACACCATCTGGTTGTATGAACCTCAACCCGTGTGCGCCTGACTAAACTTTTAGAAGGAGTCTGATCATGAACGCAATGGTGCAGCAAAATTCCGCAAGCGAGAACAACTTGAGTGTTTTGAAGGTCGCTCAAGCTCGGGCAAAACGCCTCAGTAGAGAAGATATGCTTGCGAAAAGAATCAAGGAACTCGAGGCCTTAAATGCTCAACTCGAATCTCTGGTGAGCACCGACCCACTGACAGGATTGCTGAATCGTAGGGGACTAGAACAGTCGCTAGCCAGAACGATGGCAGAGTCCAATCGCAAAGCCATCTATTCTGTTGTGGCACTTCTAGACCTGGATTCATTCAAACGTATCAATGACCAATATGGACATTCTGCAGGGGACGAAGTTCTAAAAACGGTCGCCCAAACAATAAAGGAAAACGTTCGAGCAATTGATTCGGTCGCAAGAATCGGAGGTGATGAGTTCGTCATTTTAATGCCGTCAACATGCTTGTACGAAGGCACTAGAGTCGCCGAACGGATCAGGCAAGCAATTGCAAATCTAAACTTGTATCCCGACGATGAGGGGCGTGTCGTAACGACTAGCATCGGAATCGAAAGACTGCCGTTAGGTCCGTCGACAGTTCAAGCGGTCGTCACAGCCACAGAGTCAGCGTTACACACAAGCAAAACCATAGGAAAAAACTGTGTTTCGGTCGCATGACATGGTTGATGCCGAACCGGCTTTTGACGATCAAATATCAGGAGGGAATTGCGATGCCTGTTAGAAAACTGAAAAAACAACTCCGAACCATGCTGCAATTCAATAAGAAGTTGAGAAAGCAAGACATCATGCGAATTCGCGATTGGATTCTGGAAGATGGAATCGTCAGCCGTGGCGAACGAAGAGTTATTAAAGACATACTCAATCGCAAGTTTTGCGAGAGCCCCGAAGAAATTCAACTAACATCACTGCTCGCGAAGTAAACGGGAGAATCATGACACGTACTCAGGCGCCCGTTTTGATGACTTGATTCAGCGGCTTCGTGAGAAAGCTGATGCGGAAGGGATTCCTCGACAAGAACTACAAGCCGGCGCTAGCTCGTTGAGGAGCGTTTGTTTGACCATATGCCGTGGCAAGTAATGCGTAAGGCGTCAAGCGATTAACGGAATCGCGGTTTGACTAAGCTGAACTGAGCGAGGTGAAGAATGCCGCGATTTGAGTTTATTGAAGGTTCTTCAAAAAAGTTTTACGAGATCAGTTTGCGTGAATCGTCGATTACGATACGATTCGGCAAAATTGGCACAGAGGGACAGCAAAACTTTAAGGTGTTTGACACGCCACAAGAAGCGAAAAAAGAATATGAAAGTCTGATCTCTCAGAAAACCAAGAAAGGCTATGTAAAAGTTTCAGATGAAGTTGCAGCCGTTAAAGATGCGGGCGATCAGGCTTCAAAGAAAGAATTGTCGAAGCAGGAATTCTGGGCTCTTATCGATCAAAGTAAACGTGCAACGGAGGACGTCGAAGAGCAGTTAGAGAAGCTCCGAGAGATGCTTGGTCGATTGAGTGCGGACGAGATTTTATCTTTTGATATGCGCTTCAACGAAGCAATGCGTGATGCGTACCGCTGGGATCTGTGGGGTGCAGCATACATAATAAATGGTGGATGCAGTGACGATGGTTTTGACTATTTTCTTGGTTGGTTAATAGCCCAGGGGCAAAAGTACTATGAGGCTGCTCTTGCCGATCCAAACAATGCGGGTAGCAAAGTCGAACCAGGTGATTTTGTAGAGTGCGAGGACATCATGTACGTCGCTGCTGAAGCATACGAAAGCTTGACCGGCAAAAATGACTTCACCGATGTCGCGGTAAACGTACAGCGAGAAATTCAGGGCGAATCATGGGAAGAAGAGCATGTAGATAAACTGTTTCCAAAACTCGCTAAGAAATTCTCGCAGTAACGGCTTCTCAACTGAAGGGAGGCGAGTTAAATCACCTCCGGCTTCCGTAGCGGCTGTTTCTCTGAGCAGCCAGCGCACCTTCAAGCGATAAGGAGGGATCTTCACTTGCAGCTTGCGCCATGTAGCCATTCAAGTAAGTGCCACCAAGCAGCACGGCGCCAAGCAGTATCAAAGCGATGCTGGTATACAACTGGCTCTTGTCGGTCTGCAATACATCAGGGTCAAGCACTGATTTGTCTGGATGATCTTTGTCAAAGCGAACTTTGATCGGCTTGTACTTCATACCGAACGTAGTTCCTTCGGTCAAAGCCGACATCATTTCCTTATCAAAAGCAGAATTATCAATTGCACCGGCGGCGTTCCGCTTTACCTCGAATTTTTTCATCAGTTCGTCAGTGCTCAGCTTCTCGATTTCAGGTTGACGAAAAGTCAAAGCTCGTATGTAACTTAAGCAAGGACCACCATGCTTTTCACCTGAGTACTCTCTGCCGTTGACAGTGTAAGTGTACTTCGCGTACGGAGTCACAATCGGCAGGAATTTACCAACAAACGCCATGCTGGCACCCTGGTCGACAATCTGTTCCAACTTCCCTTGCGTGGTTGGCCAGGCTGCGCTATTGGAAATGTCCTGGTTGTCCATGATGTAGGCGATGAATGCGACAACGCCTATCAGAATGATGCCACCGAAAATGATTTTGACGCCAGAGTCACCGATGCTGTAATGAACGTCTTGTGCTACTTGTGCGTGACTTCTACCATACATAATTCGTCTCTCCCGCTAGTGTTCTTCCGTGGCTTCATCTTCGTGATCAGTTGTGGTTTTTTAGTGTCCTTTTCCGCTCCAATAATGAATAGTTCCTTAAAGCCGACGCCCCAAACTTGCACGAACCGAGACACCATATTTAGTTGCATAAAGCGCACCCGTCCCGGGTGCACAATCACACGCATAATTGAAGCCAGTAAGCGCACCCGTCCCTGGTGCACAATCGCACTCATAATCGAAGCCAGTAAACGCACCCGTCCCGGGTGCACCTTCGCATTCACCTCGTAGACACGGAGCGCACCCGTCCCGGGTGAACGTCATCGGTAACTATTCAATTGTGGAAGCCGTGACACCAGATGCAATCAAACTGCTATCTTGGCAGGTTATTCCCATCTGTCGATGCTTCAGACTGCTATTCAGATAAAATAGAGCGGCGTGCATCCCAGTTAACCCAAACTACCGCATCCCAGTAAACCCAAGCTACCGCATCCCAATCAACCCAAACTACCGCATCCCAACAAAGCCAACGCACATGTCATTAACCAAACAAGACAAAGCCGATCTCCGCGCCACGATATTTCGCCATCTTGACGGCATAGCTACTGCTCCAACCGCATACACGCTGCTTGAACGCGGCGTACTGGAACACCTGCTCGAACAGAAGAAAGCAGACGTCACGGAACTCGCGGAAAAGTTTCGCGCCAACGAGGGCTATCTTAACGTTGCCCTGCGCCTACTGGCATCTCAAGGTTGGCTCGATGCTGAAGTCGACAACAAAAACAATCGCGTCCAATACAGCGTGAACGCCCGAAGCGCCACTGCCTTCGAACACTGTCGCTTGTATAAAGATGTCGTGTCGCTGCTTCGCCATTCCGGTCAGTTTCACAGGCGCAAGTTCGAACGGGCTCCGTTCACTTTGCTGGAGACAATCTTCAAGAAGTATCGCGAGAATTATGGCATCGAATTTTCAAGCGACCCCGAAGTGTTATCCATTCAGCGCCAAATTTTGACGCACATCGAAGGTATTGCCATCGGTCCAACCGTTGTCTCCCTTGGCATGGGTGGCATGTTCCACAAGTACTTTATGGAGGCGTCGTTCAAACCTGAGGAATTCCACGAAGACTCCGAAAGCTTCGACAAAATTCTTGATTTCTTTGCGTTTCTTGGATGGTTTGAAAAGAAAGCACAGACCTACCGCTTCACCGAAAAGGGGCTATTCTTTGCGCGCAGAGCCAGCGCTTATGGTGTAACCGTATCGTACATTCCGACCTTTCGAAACCTGGATGAGCTCATATTCGGCAATCCGGAAATTTTGACGAATACCAAACCCGAGCTGCCGGAGTTGCATGTAGACCGCGAAATGAACGTGTGGGGAAGCGGCGGCGCCCACATGAGTTATTTCAAGAAAGTAGATGAAGTAATCATCGATCTCTTCAACAGCCCTCTTGAGGAACAGCCTAAGGGAATTGTAGATATGGGCTGCGGAAACGGTGCATTTCTACAACACATTTTCGAAGTAATTTCGCAGCGCACTCGGCGCGGAGAAATGCTGGAAGACTATCCTTTGTTTCTCGTTGGCGCTGACTTCAACGAAGTTGCGCTCAAAGTCACCCGCGCCAATCTCACAAAAGCAGACATCTGGGCGAAAGTAACCTGGGGCAATATTGGAAGACCAGATTTACTGGCGCGCGACCTGCGAGACAACTACGGTATTGCCCTGGAAGATTTACTCAACGTCCGAACCTTCCTCGACCATAATCGTCCGTGGGAAGAACCATCCGCACCGCTAGCCGGTCGTACCAGCGCCTCATCTGGTGCCTATGCATTCCGAGGCAAACGCTTGAGCAACAATGAAGTGGAAGCGAGCCTATTGGAACATTTCCGCCGCTGGGAGCCATTTGTCCGGCGTTTCGGCCTTCTTGTTATTGAGCTGCACACCATAGCGCCAAAACTTGCCGCCGCAAATATCGGCGCCACTTCCGCCACCGCATATGATGCCACGCACGGCTATTCGGATCAATACATTCTGGAAGTTGATGTAGTCAATCAAATTGCCGCGGAAGCAGGTCTATTTCCAGACCCAGCTCACTTCTCGAAATTCCCTCATTCAGAACTGGCAACAGTCAGTATCAACCTGCTCAAGGGTTCTTCCAAATAAGCGTTCAGTCAGCATCAGTCAGCTTGCTGGTTCAACAAAATAAGCAGTGCAAAAGTCCGTATCGGCCCTGAATCAACGCAGCAATTGCATCTGCAATGAAATCAGTTCATGATTCACGGACTGATAAGCAGATTGCTTAGCGTTCAAACTCTTATGCAAATCATTTATGCTCCGTTTTAGTTCGAATATTTCACGCGATAGATCATCTGCCCGCGCTAACAAACTCTTTTCCCGAGCAATCAAGTCGTATTGAGCATCTCGGGATTGACGCCAGCGTTCGTCTTCGTCATCAGCGCGGGCCACACTGATCACAAATATAGTCATCGCAGAAGAAATAACCGCAACTAAGATCAGCGGCAATATTTTAAAACCGGGTTTCATACTAATTTTTAAACTCCAGTTTAGGCTGACCGAGTAAGTCAGGTCTCGGAATCTGCAGTGTTTTGCTCGGCATGGATGTGGTGGCGACCTGCTCACCTACAACATCAAGAGATGGCGCGGCCAGCCATGAAGAACCGCTTCCTGACTGCATAAAACCATAGGTAATTCGGTGTGCATTGGCAGGCACAGGTAGAACGACGGAATAGTTAGTCCATTCCGTGGTGCCTTTAATCGGACGACTTTCCATATTGTCAAACGCAAGCACTGAACCGCCGCCATCTACTCGCATCCACAATCCGCACCAGTCGCTGATGTCTTTAGTTTTTACGCTGCCACTGAAACGTAACTTCTTCCCACGATAGTCTTCGGCTCGAATGCGCTGATAGAATGTCGCAAAACCACGCGGCGATTCAGCCGTTGCACTGATTCTCCCAGTTTTGGCGTCACGAAATAAATTCAAAGCATCGGCATCAATTGCGTAATCAGAACTCGAATGCGAGCTCCAATTCAATAAGTCGACACCTCTGACTTCGGCGCGACCGCTCTTAAACGTCAAGTCAGGTTTTTCCCCCAGACGCCCAGAAACAGGAAACTTTTCCTCATCGACAGCCGATGCGGTTGTTTTGACATTTCTGGATACTGGTTCTAATGACAAATTGGAAATCCATGTTTTACCAGGTCCAGTCTGCGCACATCCAATCATCACTGAACAAGCGTTTTTCGGCACATCAAGAACTAGCGAATACTTTTTCCACGTGGAAGTGCCTTTAGCTGGATTCTTTTCCATGGTGCTCATTGAAAGCGGTGACTCGTCAGCATCTTCTACGACCATCCAGATACCTGACCAGTCGCGAATCTTCTCAGTCTTTAAGTACCCAGAGAATCGCACACGCTCGCCGACATACTTTTCAGCTCTAAAATTCTGAAAGAGACCGAATTGATCCTTCGAATCCTGATCTGTCTGCAATTTGACAGAAGGGTGATCTGCATATACGACACCCGGGTCTATGCTCACGGTGTGCGTTGGTCGAGTACGCCATTTTGTCCACCCATCTATGAACTCTGAGCTCTTCTCGCTAACCGCCCATGATGCTTGTGCACAGAAGAAAAAAATTGCGGCGACCGCAGCAATTCCAAATGCATTTTTATTCAACAAGATTTCTCCAGATAACATTCTCAAACGTAAGCACGGTGCAAACAGATGTCTGCACCGTGCTCAATCAAGCCAACAAGTCTATCGTGCAGCCTTCTGCAATTCTGGTTCTACATCACCAACCAGCGGATGTCCGTCCGATCCGCTGAGCGGTTTGCGAAGCTTACCGTCGGTTGCAGGATATCCGATGAACCCAGCCTGACCCGACTTGCGATTTGGTGGCAAACCGAGGTTCTGCAGAGTCTCTTCGACCGAATTGTAGGTTACACCAATCTTGAGAATTTCACGAGCCTCATCGCCGGTTGCAACTTTACGACCCAATTCCTTAGCGATTCTTATTTGCTTCTCGATCATCTGAACAGTGGTGAGACGCTTGCCTTTTTCAGTGTCCCAGAGATTCTCTTCGATACCGGCACGAGTGTGTTGTCCTAACGCAATCATGATCGCCGCGAGAGGATGAGACAGGCGATGAACGCTCTGATACGTGAAAACAGAACCGTGCGGAGTGCGACGAACAAGCTCCATCCAGTCGAATGGATTTGCGCCGCATGAGCCACCACCACCCATACTGAAGAAACCGTTGACTGGACCCATGTAAAGTCCACGTCTGATCAAACGCTCGACAATTTCAAGACTGTGAATGTGCCCAAGAGCAAAGTATGGCTGGATGCCATGCTTATGCAGGCGCTTCAAATGCTCAATATAAAAGTCGGGGGTGGCGTCCACAACCATGTTGGAAAACGCCCATAACATCTCTTCTGTTGCGACGTGAGTGCCGGCCCAGTCTTCCATCGTCGTCAGAGAAGTAATATCCCACTGGCAAGAACCGATTGCCACCGTTATTTGATCCGGCTTCGGATCTAACTCTGCCAACATATGACGAGTGTCATAACCTTGCCACTGCGCCTTGCTGTGATCGTCGGGAGGAGAAAATGAAATCGATCCACCAACTTGCAGAATCATTTTCGGAACGGCTTCGCGCAAACGTCCGATGAATTCGCCATACTCTTTGAAGTTTTTAGATACCTTGCCGGTCTTTGGGTCGCGCACGTGAATGTGCAATATTGTGGCGCCGGCGTTATAGCAATCCACAGCTTTCTGAACTTGTTGATCCCAGGTTACTGCGATGTCTTCAGGATAATCTGAAGGTAGCCAGACCGGTCCGTATGGGGCGGCAGTAATAATTAGCGGCGTCTGGTTCTCTGGAAGCAGCGAATCGTCTGTGAAATACATTGGTTAGCGTCTCCTTGGTTTTCGTTTCTCGTCTTAGTTGTCCATATTTGGACTTGCTGATTTGTACAAGCTGATTTGTACCAGCTGCTTGGATTATTGGAAGCCAAGTCGAAACTTAGCTCCAGTCAATAATTCTGTAATCTATTTACCATCAAATTCTGCCAGCTCCTCCGCCAGAATTCGCGTGCCCATGCGGCACGACTCCATTCCAAAAGCAACACAAACTTTCAGAACCTCCATCACTTCTTCCACGGTCGCACCAGCCTTGAGCGCGCCTTTGATGTGGCGGCGAGTGCCAGGCGCGTACATGTGCGTGATGGATGCATCAAATGCGATGCTCAGTAATTCAACCAGCTTCGGAGACATAACAGCGCCGGAATAAAGTCCGACCGCAGCGGTCATAACTTCATCGGTCCAGAGTGGATCGAGATTGAAGAAAGGATCCCAGGCTACATTCCACTGACCCAACTGCCGCATCTTGTCACAAGCCGGCGTCGATGCCTGCTTCGGGGCAGGAGAAACAGAAGCGGCTTGAGCTTCTTCCAGTAGAATCGGGGCACCAAGACTTACAGAGTGAATCGACATGAGCGATCCCATCTTCAGAACCATTACAAGCTCTTCGCGAGTCGCACCGGCTTCCAGAGCGGCGCGAATATGTCGCCGTGTCGCACTCTCTTGCATGTTCGTGCAAGCAGCATTCAAACCTACGCAAATCAATTCAATAATCTTGATCGGCAGAATGCCATTTTTCCAGGGATTGGAGAAGGCTTTTAAGTACTGCTCAGCCCAGACTGGATCGAATACGTGCATCTCGGTCAGCTCAGTCGAGCTTTCGCGGCACATTTCAACAGCTTTGTTGGTCATGGATAACACCCACTCGCTTTTGCATCCACTAGTGATGAGTTAGAATACCCCCTTTGCATCGAATATGTATTAGTTACACACGCACAAGATATTCAGCATGGCGACTGGGTTACCGATGCCATCACATTTTTCATGCTGTAGCTGAGCGACTACCTCAACCAAAGTGGAAAATAATGCAAATCCTGCTCATCACAGCGATGAACAGGATTAACTATGTCCACATCTATGCCCACTTTTGCCTGACCCTACATCCAAACTGCTGAGTTCAGACAATCACCATCAGGCAACCTCACGTTGCTTCGAGACTGGACGACCGTACTTACGAAGCTCTAGAGGTGTGCGGCGCAGTTCTTCAATGGCGTGAATCAAAAACGCTGCCTCATCAAGCATTCCTGCGTCCAGGAGCATTTCTGCACGCTCCCGCAGCGCCTCTATTTCAATTTCAGTGCTCGTATTCATTGTAGATTCCTCAGCTTTCCATCTGCCTTGTCGAAATTGTGGGCAGCGAAGTTCCCGAGTGATAAACAATCTGCAACCAGGAAAGCGAAGAGGAAACCGAAGAGAAACGGGAAAGCGCATATTGCACTCTCCCGCCTATTCTCTTATTTAGTGACGCTCGATTAGACCTTAGCAGCTTGCTTTGCAGGAACTGCGCAGAAATCAGCGCGCAACTTCTCTTCTTGCTCGTGAGTCAAGCTAGATTTGATAAGCTCGCCCTTTTCCATGTCTTTGAATGCTTCAGCGACTTTGTCTTCTGTGACTTTGCCGGTCAACAAGAACAGTGCTGATTTGCCTTCTGTAACCTGCGTGCGCACTTTTTTGATGAACTCGTCATCAATGCCATAGTCAGCAAAATGACCAGACAGACCGCCAATTAAGGAACCGACAGCGGCTCCAACGAGCGGCATGAAGAAAAGGAAACCGAACAGCATTCCCCAGAACGCTCCGTCGAGAGCGCCCAGAGCTGTCGTCGGTACAAGCTGGCGAGTCGTCGGCTTCTTGTGACCAGGTGCCCAGGTTACTGTGGCAGCATCGACCACTTCAACCAACAATTCTTTCTGTAATTCCAGAAGTTTAGCTAGAGCTTTGTCGGCACCATCAACGGTGTCATACTTCCATACTGTTAGTGTTGTCATTTTATTCACCTTGCCATGAAAACTTCAGAGGTTTAAGCCAACCTCTTCACTTTGAATGTATCGGGCAGATCATTGTTTGCCCGCGCAAAGCATATAACAACCAGACACTAAGTACATTAGATGTGGGGGTTCAGCAAAACGAAGTTAGAAAGCGCCAACACTTGACCACTCGAATGCAATCCAGGACGATAATATTCTCGCGAACTTCTGAGAATCCGCAATCAAAGCATCAGAGCGGCAGCATAACCAGGACTAGCCGCACCTGTAGCGCCAGTAGCGCAAGAACGCGCCTTAGCCTACGCGACCCAAACCTTACCTGAGGATCCAGCAATGAGTAAAAAGAATGCGAGACCACCACGCCTTGATGCTCGCGCCAACGAAAGAATCAGCTGGAAATTGACAAGGTACTTCAAAGAGAAAGGCGTTCAAACACCCGCGGAAGCTAATTCGATGTTGGACCAACGCCTCTCGTTCGAGGATGTGGAGGACCTGATTAAACCTGAAACTGCGCTCGAGAAAGCTCAAGATCTCGTCTGGCGAGCCTTCGAGGAGCCTTCTAAACGCAAGAGAATAAGCATGGCGAAGGACGCCTTAAAGCTCAGTCCTGACTGCGCTGACGCCTATGTTCTGCTCGCTGAGGACGCGGCAGAGGATCACACTGAAGTGGAAACACTCCTTCGCAAAGGAATCGAGGCAGGACGGCGCGCCCTCGGTGATTCGACAGTACAAAATCTCGAAGTGGATTTTTGGAAAGATTTAGAGACGCGCCCATTCATGCGAGCGGTGGACGGCTTGGCAAGGCATCTTCAGGACTATTCCAGAACGGAGCAAGCCACCGAACTTTGGCTGGAACTACTTCGGCTGAACCCCGAAGATAATCTTGATGTGCGCATCCGGCTCGTGCCTGCTTTGGTAGAAATCGAGAGATTCGATGAAGCGTCCAAATTAATCGATCAATATAAGTGGGAATTAGAACCAGCGCTGCTTTTCTCAAAGGCGCTGATGCTTTTCAAACAGAAAGGTGATAGCGACGAATCTCGCAACGCGCTTTACCATGCGATGCAAACCAACAGGTTTGTGATTCCGAAACTGCTGAACCTTGACGCGGATCTTCCCGACATCGGTGAGGACGAGGAAGGGACAGAAGAAATTGAAGAAGCGGCGGCTACAGAGTATCTCACGCATAACTTCACGGATTGGCTGGATACCGAAGGCGCCATGAATTGGTTGGTAACAATTTTGGAGCGAAGCGTTGAGCAGGAAAAGAAAAAAATGAAACTGGAGACTACGTTTCCTGGGCTTCGCCAGGTTGACACGGCTCCAGGTATTCTAGAGTTATTGAGCCACATACGCGATTGAGATCGGGATTTCTAATTCCTTTGCAATCACTTGATTTCTAAATAGAGTATTACGGTATCTTCAATCCTGCCTGGCGATCAATAAACTGGGCCGTATGACGCTACTGGAGGCGTGTACCAGTGATAATCATTGAGACAGAAGAAGACATCCGTCGAGCAAAGCTTTTCAATGAATCTGTCAATGCCAGGTGGAATTCCGTTCTCGATGGACGCCCTCCAACTCCGGCACTTCTCTACTTCAAAACACGAGAGCCCGGTATATTCGAATATGTCGAAATCGGCTGGTCAAAAGAGTCGGCAAAAACCGAAGAAAGAGCCTCTTCCGAGTTGCAAAAGCTGACAGCCGAAGACGGTCTTCACGACGGCGTCAGCATTGGCGAAGGTTACTGGATAGGCGTAGCACACGATGAAATGGAAAAGTTCTACGAGACCCGAGGCGAAGCTGCCAGAATTCATCCAATCGATTTCGAGAGAGCAGTAAAGCTCCTGAAAGACCATATAAGCCACATCGAAAAGAATATCGATACTAAGTTTCCCCCGATTGCGGATCTGTATTTTTCGCTTGCACTGATCTACGCAGAACACGATAAGTTCGAAGAGCATGACACCGCGGTTGAATATGGTCTGAGACTTTTGTTCGAGAATCTGGAAACCAGATCCAGATATTTCGGATACCAATTCGCCAAAGAAACCAAACGGCTTGCACAAACTTATCTCAATCGCGATGAATTGACGCCCGCATTGGGAGTATATGCGCGGCTAAAGCAAGCCAGAGCGATGGTGCCCGAAGAAGTATCAAAAATCATGTTCGAAGATTGGAATCTTCTGGCAGAGTTCTATGAGCGACACAAGAGAATTGATGATGCGGCTGCGTGCTATCGCTCAATTGGCGAACAAATAGACTGGAAAGATGGACCTCACTCGGAACAGCAGGAGAATGTCCGACTCGCCGCGTCCAAGCTCATTGAACTAGGATTCGATGCAGACGCAGAGAAACTGTACGAAAAGTTTTTGCAATTTGTTCTATCCAAGAACTCAATCAGAAAAAACTGCAAATTCTGTATCATCGGCGGACTCATATGCGGTCACTGGTTCGAGCCTTATATCAAGCTTTTACAAAAACAAAGTCGCTCCGAATATGCTTCAGAATTGATCAGAGAATTTGGACTGGACGAACGAGACTTTCGCCCCGCCCGAATCGAAGATCTGTTCGGCTACGTCGATCTAGATGGTAACTGGATAATTCCTCAACGCTTCGCAAAGGCAGGAAGTTTCATCGACGGAAAAGCCGAGGTCGTCCTAAGTGAAGACGAAACCAGGTATGCGCGTTGCCGATGTATCGACAAGACCGGCAAAGTCATCGGCTTTTCCAGTCAAGGACGCCTCGACAATCTCATGCCGGACGGTTACAGACAGAACAGACCAATGAGCGAAGGTCGTATCGTGGTATACAAAGTCTCCGATAAAAGCAAAACCTATCCTATAAGCAGTCGTCCTGAACTGTGCGGTTATGCAGATATTGATGGGAATTTAGTAATTGAAGCCAAGTTTACCGAAGCGAAACCATTCTATAGAGGCGTCGCAATTGTCGCTGTAGGCGGTTATATCGGTCTGGCGGGTTGTGTGATAGGACTTCAGGATGGCAAGTATGGACTCATTGACCGCACAGGCAAAATATTGATCGAACCCAAATATCGCGCGCTCCACCGATTCAACCAGGAATTCGATGATGGCTTGATGACTTATCAAACCGAGGATGGTGGCGGCGTCATCACTACTCAGGGAGAAGTCCGGAGCTACCTTCCGGGCTGCAACGATTTGTTCTACTGCTCAGAGGGACTGGCAGAGGTTGAGTGGAAAAACGACAAATTGCCCGGCTCACCTCTGAAATATGGTTTCGTGGATAGCGCCGGAAGAATCGCCATCGAGCCGCAGTTCGACTATGCAGGTTATTTCGTTTGCGACATGGCTCCAGTGAGAATCGGTCGATTGTATGGCTACATCAATCGAACCGGTAGCGTAGTCGTTGACACCATGTACGATGATGCAAAACAATTCAAAAACAGACTTGGTATCGTCTGCAAAAATGGACGATGGGGCTGCATTGATGAAAATGGAAAGTACATCGTGGAGCCACGCTATGACGGACTGGACTGGAGCAAAGACAACTTACTTTTAGCAAAACAGGGAGAGAAAGTAGGTTTAATCGATTGTTCAGGCAAAGTACTCTGCTCACCGCAGTTTGATGAAATCGGACAGTTCTTGGGCGAATATGCGATTGTCGCGAACCAGGGATTGAAGGGGATAATCGATAGGTCGGGGGCTGTAACAATCAAACCACGATTCCACGACCTCGACGTTTTTGCGGAAAACCTTGCGCGAGCAGCGGTGAAAAATGATAACGGACAGATGTTGTGGGGATATATTAATCCACAAGGAGAATTTGTCATTCCACCAACCTTCACCGAAGCCAAATCATTTTCTGACGGACTGGCTGCCGTGAGATCGACAGACTGCGGCAAATTTGGATTCATCAGCCCCGAGGGAAAACTGGCAATTGACCATCGGTTCGACGATGCTTATTCCTTCCGTTGCGGACGCTCAACTATTGCGGTTGCCACCGAAGGCGGTGACAAACTTTTCGGAATTATTGATACGACCGGCAAGTACACCTTACCGCCCGAATACGAAGAAGTCGGCACAGGATATTCCGAAGGTCTGTGTTTTGCAGGTAGAAAGAGAACTTAGGCACAGGCTGATGTCACACGTCTACGAAGAGATCTACAAAATCGTAAGAACAATACCGAGGGGCAAAGTCTTGACCTATGGGGTCATCTCGCACATGATCGGCGGCAGAATGAGCGCGCAAGGAGTGGGATGGGCACTAAAAGCGCTGGGCAACAAGAAACGTTCCAATCCATCGAGCAAAAAGAAACCGGACAAATCAGAATTCGATTTTGAATCAGTTCCCTGGCAAAGGGTGGTGAATGCGAAAGGTGGCATGAGCACACTTAAACTCGCCGATGTTCCACCAGGACTTCAGCAACATCTTCTCGAAGCTGAGGGAATAATCTTCGATGAAGAAGGAAACCTTGATCTTTCCAAATACCTGTGGATCGAAGGAACGCGCTGATGATCGGTTCAATTATCTGGTTCCTGCTTCGCATCGTAATGGGCATCCTCTTTTACGCCACCCCGGTGATTGGGTTCTGGCTCGCATCATCGCTAGCAGCATATCTCGGTGCCGCACCATGGATTGCCTGGACTGTCGGCGCGCTGCTATTTCCAATAATTCCTGGCATTCTGGAATTTCACGCCTGGGTATGGCGCGACCCAAATAAGAAAACATGGTTTACGCCGCTGGACCGGCTCAGCCTGAAGACCTTCGCAATTGGACTGACATTCATAATCGCCCTGCTCTACTTTTATCCGCAGACTGCGTTCGTGGCTATAGCTACGCGCGGTGATTGGATGCTGGATGGAATGAAAGACAAGCGCGCGGAAACAGCCAGGCAGTATTTATATGCAGCAGCTAACGGGTTGGAATGGCTATACAAATACAGTAAGAAAAATCCGTACAAAGACTACATTGATGCCCAGGCACGCAAGCGAACAGAGAAAGCAGAGCAACAAGTAGCAAGTCAGGAAGCGGCAGCAAAGAACAAAATCGCTCAACGCCCGACCAATAGTAGTGACAATGGAGATGGAAACCGAGTAAGCAATCAGAATGACAATAGCGATCAAACCAATCAAAATCAAAATGAAAATGAAAATGAAAACTCCGGCATCGAGAGCACCGAGACCTCGTCCGCAAGCGAAAACGAAATAGCGACCAGCTCGGACGGCGAAAACAGCAACTCCGCTAATAATACTGATGATGATAATGATGATGGGAACCAAGCAAGCGCCGATCAAGCAAATAATGACCAGACCGATAGAAAGCAGACAAAAAAAGTACAGAAAAAAGAAATCCCGGATGTCGCATCTCTGAAACTTTCAAAAAAAAGATGGCCGTGGAAGCAAACAACTCTGCATCCCGTGGTTGCAAAAATGCCTCGTTCAGCCGAAACAAGCATTAGCGCAGTTGCACATTACATCGCTGCTCGCGAAAAGGATCCGGTTTTACGAATTAAAGCATTGCATGATTGGGTTGCCGATCGAATCGCATACGACACCGTAGCTTTCTACTCTAACAACATTCCGGATCAGAGTGCCGAACGCACTTTCAAAAGTCGCCGAAGCGTATGTGCTGGCTATGCAAATCTTCTCGCAGCCCTCGGAGCAGCAATCAACGAAACGATTATCGTAGTCACGGGAGACGCGCGAGACCGAAAGTTGGGAGACAGACTAACTGGAATGGGTCACGCATGGAATGCCGCCAAAATCAGCGGTCAATGGTACTTAATTGACGCAACCTGGGATTCGGGGTACTGCAGCCGCGAAAAAGGCTTCACAAAGGCATACAGGACAGAATATCTGCTGCCACCACCAGCAGTGATGATTGAAGATCACTTCCCTGAAGACAAGACCTGGCAACTCCTTGCACATCCACTTAGCCAGGGAGATTTTCTACGCCAGCCCATGTTGAGCCCGGCGTTTCAATCTGTTGATCTAACACTTATTACACCAACATGTGCCAAGAATGAAATGGGATCAAAGGCAATCGCAGTAGTCAAAAATCCAGATCAGGTATGGCTCATGACTGATCTGGAACAAAACGGAAAACGACTTGATACTCCGAGAACTGCATCCAATAACAAGATTGTTCAATTAGAGCAAGATCTGCCAGACAAAGGGACGTACCGAATGAACATCTTCATGAACCAGAACAATCAATATGGACGCTACGAATATGTCGGCTCGCTAGACTTTGTGAATCGATAACACAGGGCTAAATAGACCTGACTACTAGCACTGAACCTTAATCGAACTACTTCAAAGAGAACGGATTGAAATCAGTACTGCGATCGAAGAAATCTTCTTTCTCGATTTCCTTGACTTTGTTGATTACAACATACGTAAGCGGTATGAGCGCAGTCTCAACGGCACACTTGATCAACCAGCCGGAAATGATCGATTCAACAAGCAACTTGTCTGGAATTACCCCGTACAAACCAACTGTATAAAACAAAGCAGTGTTTGTCAGTTGTCCGACAACTGTGGAACCAACCAGACGCAACCAGAGATGCTTTCCGGCTGTCCATACCTTCATCTTTGCGAGAACAAAATCGTTGAGGATCTCGCCGAAAAACACGGCGACCCAGCTTCCTAAAACGATACGCGGAACCTGACTGAGGATCTGAACATAAGCGGCATTGCCGCTAAACCCTGGTGCTGGCGGCAGCCAGGCCGCGAATTGATAAAGAACAGCAGCCAGCGCAGAACATAGCAATACAGTCCAGAGCACCCGACGACCGACAGCATAGCCGTAGACCTCGGTCAACACGTCAGCAAATATGTAAGTCAGAGGGAAGTAGATCGCTGTGACTGAAACAGGAAACGAAAAAATTGGAATTAGTTTGGCGGCAGTAACATCCGACACTAGCTGTAGTGTCACGTACAAAACCGTTATCGGACCGACCAACTTGTAATCTTTCATCCACACATTTTAGCAGCTCGTTTCACACCTATTTGGGGGGCTGTGCCCTTAAAGGCGTGACGGGATAATCGAAGTGCATGCCGACTAGACACTCCGGGTGCCGAAATAACCATTCGATCATACCCAAAATTCCAACAGGCTGTTCAATACTGCCCTGATGAGAGCGAGCATAAGACTGTTGAATAAAAACAACGCAAAACAGGAGAAGCGACACTTTGGCAAATCGCTTTAGTCCATTGATTGACTCATATTTTTGATACTCGGTTAGAAGCATAATCAGGTCCTCTCTTAACACAGGCAAGCATTATGCGTTGAAACCCTGATCAGAATTAGTCAGAACAAACAGTGCATCAATTGTGGTTTACATCAAAAATCTTGATTAACTGTCCTCGTCACTCTCAAATAGCTTTTCAAGCCGTTTTGGATAATTGTTCAAGAAATCGCGAGTGACTTGAAAGTGTTCCGTTTCTTCGAATTCAACCTTCGTGCAGCCACTTTCACTAAAATGATAGATGGCGGCTCTAGGGTATGACAATAAAATGGGTGAGTGCGTTGCGATAATGAACTGCGAATTCTGATTTACTAACTCATTTATTCTGATAAGCGCAGCGAGCTGACGCGTTGGAGATAGAGCGGCCTCGGGTTCGTCCATTATATAAAGACCGTTGCCCTTAAATGTCTGAGTGATAACCGTGAGAAACGATTCGCCGTGCGAACTCCGATGAAGAGACTTGCCACCATATCGCACAAAAGCCCTGGCTACACTTCCAACCATGGCATCAGGATCCCGCGCCAAATCCTCGAGATAATTTCCAATGTTATAGAAACTTTCTGCACGCAGGAAATATTTATCCTTTGGTCTTAGTATGTTCTTTTGCGGTCTAATGTACTCTGAAAGTCCCGACTCACCATACTTATCCCTCGTTGTATGGCCGCCCGTTCCACCTTCGCCACCAATTCCCATAACATCAGCAATACCTTCAACTAAAGTCGACTTGCCAGACCCATTTTCACCCACAAAGAAAGTTACATCGGGATGAAATTCAAGCAAATCCAGATGTCGAATTGCCGGGATATTAAATGGGAACGCTGCGCGAAGCTCATTCGGGGCATCTAGAGTTATAGACTTCAAGTAAGGCTTCAGACTCTTCATCCAATAAGCATAACACCGGATCTCAGCGCCGCTGAAATTGCGTGCTCCGAAAAGGCAAGTGTGCGAAAATAACCAGTACTATGACAGTGTATCCTCACTACGAACTTTCGCGCGTCCAGAATGAGCATGAAGCGGCTGAGCTCGAGCAGCTTCTTAAAGAAAATCCTGCTGATCTTAAGTCACGCCTGGAACTGACAATTCACTATTTGAGAGACAGCAATGACAGAGCGCTTCCGCACGTCATCTGGCTGATCGAGAATGAACCAGAGATTGACTTCAAAAAATACAATGTCTGGGTAGGTGCTCAATTCATTGAACCGGTAGAAGCGGCTTGGAACAAGGCTATCGCAAAGGCACCCGAAAACTTGACGATCCTCCGAAACGCAATATCATCCTGCAGCCTACTTTCAAAAGGGAATGACAAAAAATGGCTGGAACGTGGTTACAAGATCGACCCTTCCAACGAGGAATGGCCGAATGAATTGTCATTCAAATACTACCTGGACACCCTGGACAAGCCACTTGAAGAAGGGAAGAAAAGTGCATTTGATTCAGTGAAACTGGGAAAAGAAGCTATCGAGCTTTACAGACGCGCGCCTAAGGAAGGGTATTTTCAAAACTGTTTAGGACAAACTGTCGACCGACTTGCGGAAATCTGCTTCAAATATGGATGGCTCGACGATGCGCAATACATGGGCGACTATCTCATCGAGCACGGAGCCGAGCAGCAGAAAGCAGGTACAGCAGTCAAACTGCGTTATGGCGTCTCCGAAGTTCACCTCGGTCATTCCATCTTGGGTCGCGTTTCACTCCGAAGGAATAATCTCACGGAAACGGATTCACACATGCAAGCGATGCCTCTTATGCGCGATCTTGAATTTCGAATCGACCTACAGCTGGCAAAAGATCTGCTCAACCACAGCCACATTAACCTGGTTTGTGCATACCTGGACCGATGCATTGAACATTTCAATGACATGATCGATCACCTGGTGCCCGACGACCCATTCTACGAAAATATTATTCGAACCTATGACCTACCAATTGATGGACCGGACTATATTCCGCGTAACCTCCGGGTCCACATAGATCGAGTTCAAAACTGGAAGGACTCTATAAACGCAGGGAACGATGTTCAGCTACCGGACAATATATAAGAGGAATAGTCCGCGCCATTCTTAGCGCCCGCTCTTCGCATCGATCTAATTAGTCAAATCGATTGGTGCGTCGAGTCGACTTACTATGATTCCATTTCTATTTGTTAGCCTGGATCAGTCGATTCGCGGCCAGAGTCAAATCATCAAAAAGAGCGTGTTGAAGCACCAGAATAGCAGTGCCCTTAACCTCATCAACGCGATGGTTGTGGCACTGACCTTTGACCACCCATTTTATTGTTAGCAGAACAAACTCAGCCAGAGTTTGTGGGTCGCTGTAGCGACGAACCAAACCTTGCGCCATCAAATTCGCAAAAACTTCTGTTAACTGGTTGAGCAACACCATACGGCTGTCTGACGTCTCTGCACTGGGAACCACTTGTTCGGGAAGCGCCAGAACATCGCGCTCTTGCGTAGCAACTTCCATTGCCCAATCCAGAAGCATCTCGACACTTTCTGGTCCACGGAAGTTTTTTACTATTTCCCCAAACTGCTCACTAAGTCTCTTGAAGAAATCCTCACCGATCGCACAAGCCAGAGCCTCTTTTGATTTGAAATACAAATACAGAGTTCCAGAAGCAACTCCTGCTTCCGCTGCAATATCCGACATCTTCGCGGCTTCATATCCGTCTCTACAGAACGTGACACGGGCAGCATTCAATATAGCGGCTCTCTTCGTTTCGTTTAGCGTACGGGCCATCTTGGAACTTCCCGGAATCCTTTATATAAACGAATGAACTCATTCATTCTAAAGACAATCCAGCTTCTTAACCGAATGAACTCATTCATTATAATAGAAGGATATTCACTCAGCAAGGCTGAATTTTAGCAAATTCTGAACGTGCACCGTGCCACAGTGCCTGCTCCGCATTGATGGGCTAACCAGCTCCAAGCAAGCAACAAGGACATCTTGAAAACTGTAACCGACTACATTGGATTAGCTAAAGGTTTCAAAGTTTTCTGTCACGAGTGCTTGACCTTTAAACTGAATCGGTTCATTATATTCGCGTGCTCTGAAAACAACGGAGCAATTCGAACTAGCTTTAAGGTGTCATATGAACTGCGAAAGAAAATACGGAAAGTTCGACGTGAAAAATCTCACGCCCGGGCAACAAGTTGTTTTCAAACCAGCACTCTCGTTCCTTCAAATTGGAGCGTCATTTTATTTGTCCGAGCTACTGAAGCCTGTGCTTCTGCCAGTTTTACTGATCAGCATTGCGGTGGTGCTGGTAGTAGTGCTCAAATCGAAGAAGCAATCTCTCGATTATGCCGAAATACCAACAGAACAAGTTGTCGTTTGTTTGCAAACAGAAAATAATTCGTTTAAAAGACCTGTCGAACTAACCAGAAACTGATTGTCCAAGCGTCGTTGAACAGCACTTAGAACAACCTCAAATCAGCACTGACGGTCGAACCTGGAGACCAAGATAATGCGGAATCTCAAAAAACTCTTGACCATTTTAGCGACGAGCTTATTGAGCTTGACGCAAATGAATGCAGCCCTTGCCGAAAGACAAATATCCTCTGAAGAATATCTGATCGAACAATGCAGCAAACCACGTCCGCGCGTCGCGCTCGTTTTAGGCGGTGGTGGTCTTCGAGGAGCTGCCCATGTAGGCGTTCTAAGAGTACTTGAACAGGAAAAAATCCCCATCGATCTGATAGTTGGCACCAGTATGGGTGCAATCGTCGGCGGACTTTATTGCTCGGGCATTCCCACAGAGAAATTGGAAAGTGCCTTTGTACCAGGATTCATTTCCAGCTACTTCGATTCACCGCTCCTGGTGCAAGCACTAAAGATAAACACCGGGTTGCTTTTTCTGCGCAAACCAGAGGGACTATACAACGGCAATGGATTTGCTAAATGCATAGAAAAAGCTATTCCCGAAGAACGCCGTGAAATAAGTAACTTCCAACCCCGATTTGGTGCCGTGACTACTGACCTTGTTACAGGTAAAACCGTGGTGCTCACCAAAGGAGACCTGGCAAAAGCGCTGAAAGCAACAGCAGCGGTGCCATGCTACCGAGATCCGGTCGCAATGGAAAATTCGATACTTGTCGACGGTGGCATAACGTGCAACTTACCGGTAGAACAAGCCAAGCAACTCGGCGCTGATTTCGTAATCGCAGTCGATGTGGACGAAAAAATAGAAACTACCAATCCCAAACTCTTTCGCGGGAATATGGGAAAAATCGGTTCGCGTGTAGTCTCGCTGATGCTTGCCAAAATAGATGAAGCGCAGAAAGCTCAAGCGAACTTGTCGATTGAACCAGATGTCACTGGAATATCTCTACTATCGAAAAAAGTCTCCGACGGAAACCGCGCCATGCTAGCCGGCGAAGTTGCAGCAAAACAGGCACTGCCTGAGCTTAAGCTAAAACTCGCGCTGGCTGGAATTGACCTCGAGAACAGAAGCGATACTGCTCATGACTTACCACAGGCGATACCGGTTGCTGAGCTTCCAACTGCCGAGATTTCAGTTGAGAGCAGATAAAGCCTCTTTGCATCACCGCCGCTTGTAAACTTTTAGCAGCTTGTAGCTCAGGGCACTTCCGCCCTGTCGTCATATGTCGCTTTAGCCGTCCTACGACGGACAAACAACTCACGGATACCATGCCAGCAACAATCATGGAAGCGGATTGTGAGACAATTGCTGAACTAGCGGAAACCCAGAGCAGGATGGAGTCACACATGAGACGAGCAGCACGGTTGTCAGCAGCCTTAGCGTTAAGTTTGAGCCTCGCAACTCTGGCTGTGGTTGCACAGGCGCACACGCAGGTTCTAGGCACCGGACACACACCGTCTATCGCTTCCAATGGGAAGGGGAAGATGTGCATCGTGTTCGAAGGAATGAACGAACAAACAGGCGTTTCCGACGTGTTTTGCTCAATAAGTGACGACGGTGGGAAGACATGGACGCCCCGAGTCGACGTCTCGCCGACTGTTGGTGTTTCAACTCGCCCGCGAGTGGCAATCGAGAGCACGGGCGCGATTGATGTTGTATGGACTGATACCGCATTTGGTGAAAACAATCCCGACATCTTTTTTAGCAGGTCTGCAGATTACGGACGCACCTGGAGCCGAGCTACCAACATAAGTCACACGCCCGGCGCATCAAGAGATCCCGAAATCGCTGTTGGTCCGAATGACCAGCTCCATGTTGTCTTCGCAGAAACTCCAGCTTCAGATTTGGCGACCCGCGATATTTGCTACTCAACGTCGGCGGATGGCGGAAAAACATGGACCGAAGAGCATAGCCTGGAGAACGTGAGCCAAACCAAGAGCGATTCAGCAGAGGCAAGCCTCGCCGTCAGTGCGGATGGTCTTGTGCATGTCGCATGGAAAGAAGAAAATGCGTCAGCCCTCGACAGACCACAGATCTATTATTCACACCGTACCGCATCGGGATGGGCGCCTGGAATAAACGTCAGTAAGAATCTGCGGTATTCCTATCACCCGGTCATCGCATGTGGTGCCAACGGAAACGTATTTATCAACTGGCTCGATAGAGCGCGCGCGGAAGGTGCAGCAGACATCTGGTGCATCACGGTGAAGGACTGCGTGCCGATGGAACCACCGACTCGAATTACACACACGGGCTCGATTGCCAGTGCAGCTGAAATGACGGCCGACAAGGCTAACAGAATTGCAGTCGTCTGGCCGGACCGTGCGTTGGGCTTAAACCTGCCGCGAATTCGTATAAAAACAATGGCGAATGGAACGGCAAACCCATCCCACTCGAAAAAATTCGCGCATAATTCATCAGTTCAACTGGCTCCAGCTGTCGCAATTGACGGTAACAACTTGACCGTGACTTGGGAAGAGCGACGGCTCGATCGAAACCCAATCAAAGTTCGATCTTTCAGTATGTCTGAACTGCTATCAACCAGGTAAAACTACCAGGCACTGGTATTTAACAGAACAACAAAAAACAATGAATAAGCTGGAAGAGTCGATGAGGGCAATTTATGGATCGCAAGATCTGGCAGCCCATCCATTTTTTCAGGGCGGCTTTATCAACTTTGGGTACTGGAAAGACATTCCAATTACTCATGGTATAGAAGTAAATGCTCGAACCTCAGCATCCAGGGCTCTGTACGAGTGCTTACTGAATCAACTAAACATCACTGCCGGTGATACTCTGTTGGAAGTAGGATGCGGACACGGTCTGGGTTGTGCTCTGATCTGCGAGCGCTGGCATCCAGCTTCCGTAATTGGAATCGACTTGATGCCCGAGCAGGTAGAAAGAGCGAACGAAAACTTGCATCGCCTGACGAAAAACGACTGCTCCATAACGTTCCGTCAGGGACGCTCAGATGCGCTAGACTTCCCAGCCGATACGTTCACCAAAATCTATACTGTTGAAGCAGCGCAGCATTTTCCATCCATCCCTAAATTTTTGGAAGAATGCTGGAGAACTCTCAAACCGAATGGACAACTCGGCATCACAACATTTTTCGCTGAATCAACCGATGCATTAGAGCAGATGAGGAAACATATCCCAGAACTCGATTTAGTGATGAATCCGATAAGTCCCCTTTCCACCTTAACGGAAGCTGCGACGAAACTCGGGTACAAAATCAATGTGCTCGAACGAATTGGCGAACACGTATTTCCTGGATTTCAGAAATGGGTTGAACTTACAAAATGCAAGGATGACTGGGGTCCTATTTGGGAGAAAGCCTATGAGCTAAAACTCCATGACTATTTCAACATCGTTCTGCAAAAACAGTAATCTCAAACTCTTGCAGATAATCTCTCACACCATCGGCACAACAACGCAAGCGCAGATTCAATTTACAACAGCAAAGACCGAATCTCCGACGACAAAACCGCGGTCCTCGTCAGTAGCGCCAACGGGTGATAACATATAGAGGATTCTTCGAGAGAACCTTTGTGTCAGCAGAAAAGTCGCCAGCCGAAAGCATAGAGAAAGACGCGCAAGACGAATTGCAGAAGATCGTCGTAGACGAACCTGACCCGAACACCGATTCAGCAACAGATTTTCCTCCGCAACAAAAAGATGGCGATCCTTCTCAACGAAAAGAGTCCGCTCCAGCGCAAAAAAAAGAAGAGGGACAAGAGAAAACTCGTGTGACCAACAATCGCATGGAAGCGATGCAAGCACCGCCTCCACGACCTGCAACCATACTCGGTGCAGAGAACAGCGAGCAGTCGCCAGCAGACGAATCTGATGCTGAAACAAAATGGACGCAGGAACACATCGGCACAATTATTGCCGGTCGATATCGAATTCTCGAATTACTGGGGATCGGTGGTATGGGCTCAGTGTTCAAAGCCGAACACATTATGTTGGGCACTCTGGTCGCCGTAAAAATCTTGAATCGAGATCTGGAGACAAATCCGAAAGCACTGAAGAGATTTGCGCAAGAAGCAAAAGCGGCAAGCTCGCTAAAACATTCAAACATAGCTACGGTCAGCGATTACGGTTTGACCGAAAGCGGATTTCCTTATTTTGTCATGGACTTGATTGCAGGCAAGAGCTTGTCTGATTTGATAGACGCAAAGACTTCTCTGCCATGGCAGCAGGCTATAGATTTTGGCATCCAAATTGCAGATGCGATGGCTTACGCACATTCAAACGGCATCGTCCATCGCGATCTCAAACCGGCAAATATCATCATCTCTCCTACAGCCAAGGGTGAAGAGCGCGCAACGGTTGTAGATTTCGGCATAGCCAAATTTGCAGATGAAACCCAAGAAGCATTGAACATTCAAAAGCTTACCCAGACCGGCGAAGTCTTCGGCAGTCCTTTGTATATGAGCCCGGAACAGTGCACGGGGAAGACTATGGATGGTCGATCAGACATTTACTCGTTCGGCTGCATGATGTACGAGATGGTGACAGGAGAGGTGCCATTTTACGGAGCCAATGCGGTTCAAACCATATTGAAGCAGATAAACGAACCACCCCCCAGCCTGCGCTCCACCGGTAATCTTCAAGCAGCCGGATCATTTCCAAGCGGGCTGGAAACGGTGATTTTGCACTGCCTTGAAAAAGTTCCGGAAGAGCGCTACAGATCCATGGACGACGTCAAAGCTGACTTGCAGTTAGTTAAGCGTGGCGCTCCCCCGACGTGCAAGAGCGTCAGGCGCTTTCGCTTCAAACTGAAGGCGCCGAATCTTTTGCAGACCGGCTTAGTTACAGCAATTGGCACCATTACTATATTTCTCGGAATGGCGTTCTGGATCAACAAGTGGCAGTATGAAATGGTGCCATGGCAACGAGATTATGCTCAAGCAAAACGCGAATTAGAACGCGGAGAATATGGTCAAGCAATTATGTCGGCAAAACACGGCATCAAGGTAGCTCTCGAACGAAAAGCACCAAAACATGAACTGGCAGCACTCTACATAATGCTTGGGGACGGTTATCGCGGAGCCGCTAACAATGCTGATTACAACGAGGCGCACAAAGCTTACCAATCGGCTATTGCCGCATCCACAGACCATGACTCTGCGAAACAACAGGTGCTGAGCAATGACAAACTCGGTGAAATAGAAGAGCAAAAGGGTCAGTACAAAGATGCGCTGGAAAAATACGACAAGGCTCTGATAAGCTTCTCCGATCGATACACGGAACCAGCAGAGAAAGCGCGTCTCTATATGCACAAAGCGAATACACTGCGAGCCATGAATGATTTTGACGGCGCCGCCAGGCAAGCGCGAGAAGCTATAAGTCTGTACCGATCGATGGACAGCGTCAACACACCGGCTCTGGCCGACGCGCTTACACAGCTAGCAGGTATCTTGCGCGAAAGCGGTCATAGCGCCGACGCACAGAATGCGGAAGACGAAGCCTATAAACTGAAGAGCAATTATTAATGCTAATTGCCGTACTGGCTGACACCCATATTCCAAAGCGCGCCAAAACACTGCCTGAATCCGCCTGGCAAATTTTAAAATCGGCAGAGGTGATACTTCATGCAGGAGACGTGTTGACCAGTGATTTTCTCGATCAGCTAGCCCAAATCGCGCCATTATATGCAGTGCGTGGCAACAACGACACTGATCTAACAAAGCTGCCGGAAACACTCGAGTTCGAATTATCAAAAGTGCGCATTGCCATGATTCACGACAGCGGGGAAAAGAAGCAACGAGCAGCACGGATGAGGGCTCTATTTCCTCACGCTGATTTGCTGGTGTTCGGGCATTCACATATTCCAACCAATCAACTAGAAGGTGGATTGCTGCTCTTCAACCCAGGCTCGCCGACAGACCGCCGAATGCAACCGGAGTTGACGATGGGGCTGTTAGAGATTGATAATGGCAAAATAAAAAACGCGGAAATTATTCCACTCAAAAAAAACTAGTTAGTGCAGAGTGCATTATGGACGAGACGAGCAAAATAGCCGAGCTCAGTGTCGATGACAGCGAAGTCGCAAACATCGAACCGGAGAAAACGATTCTCTGCAAAACTTGCGAGCACGAAATCACCAAGCCTTCGCTAGCCATTCAGCCGCATGAACACACATTTACCAACCCGATGAACATGGTATTCCATATAGCTTGCTACAGAGATGCTCCGGGTGCTGCAAGCTTCGGTGTTCCAACGAAAGTTGCAACGTGGTTTCCCGGATATGCCTGGTCGTTGGCAATCTGCCTGGACTGCAAAAGCCATATCGGCTGGTGGTTTGAAGGTGACGACAAGTTTGTCGGTCTTATTGTTGATAGAGTGTTGAGATAGCTCAGTAGGGCCAAAAGCTGCGGCATAAACAACATTGATACAACTCCTGGATAAAGTGCTTATACGTTCCAAACGTACTGGCAAAGCAGGAGAATCAAGAGATGGGCAGAGATATTGTCGCAGCCGCAAAAGAGTTCGAAGAACACGCCAACCATGGCTATCTTCCGGACGTGTTAGCAAGAGAGTTGCACAGCATGAGTCCGGAAGACCGTCTGGCCATCGCAAAACAAGTCGACTGGGACATGAAACATCAAACTGATAAAAGTCTGCCCAAAATCGACTTCTACGACTCGGGTGACCTGAAGTCAGTCGAAACAACCGGCAGGTCCGGCTCGATGAACTGGTCCAAACACGTAGAACTAGATAAGAACCAGAGCAATACCAAAGCCGAAGTCTACACCACCAGCGAAGACAACGGGAATAATCACAGCTCAACCGTTGAGCTGACCGAAAAAGATGCACGCGGGCATCTAACCCACTCGTATCGCTCAAGCACTGAACTGCATGGCGTAGACCTGACTGTGACCATCAGCGATGACAACTGGTCATACGACGCAACAACAGGAAAGCAAGTCTCCCACGACAGATCGACATCCTGGGGAGAGAAAGTACATGAAGAGTATGATGCCGCGACGGGTAAAGAAAAATTTGCCGACATAACAAATTCCAGGGGCTCGATTCACCGCACTTACGATGCGAGCACAGGCAATTTGCGACAGGAAGACATCGACAACACCGATAAAACGCACGAAACTATCAAATACAATTCCAATGGCGACAAGCTTTCTCGAGAAAAGCAATACGGCAATCACGGCGATAAAGGTACGCGAGAATGGGTCTACAGCCCCAGAACCGGCAAGGAAGTCTATTCAGAATGGCGTTCGCCCGATGGAAAAGTGACGAAGCACAATATCGACGATGACGGACACTGGCACGAAATAACGGAGTGATACCCGGAAGCATACATTGATATATTGATTAATCATAATCAACTAATCATTAATTTATTCTGGAAAGTGCTATTCAATTGCATAACAATTCGCCACAGTTGATATATTGATTGCCAATCAGGACTAGCCATAGAAAAGCAACCTCCTGACTTCTCAGCATACGCAGAAGAGAGGCGATCATGGGCAATACAGCAGTAATCAGCAATGGTTTGGACGGCGTAGTCGTGGCAGAAACTAAGATCTCGGAAGTAGACGGAGCCAAAGGTAAGCTCATTATCTGCGGGCACGATTCTGAAGAACTGGCATTCAACTCCACATTCGAACAAACGTGTTCACTGCTCTGGACAACAGGTGGCACAGCACCGACATCAGAAGCGGCACTCAAAAGTAAGTTCGGCGAAGGACGACTGCAAGCCTTCGCACTGCTCAAGAAAAACACTTTTGTTTTAGAGCAAGAGCATCCGATGGATTCGCTGCGAAGCGCCACCAGTTTGATGTCTAGCGGTACTCAGATCGACTGGGCTGAATACGCTCGCATAACCGCAGCTCAAGCAGTTTTTGCAGCCAACTGGTCAAGATATCATCGCGGTCTGGAGTTAATGAGCCCCGACACGAACTTAAGTCATTCCGCTGATTTCCTCAGATTATTGAATGACAAACAGCCATCAAAAGAAGATAGTGACGCTCTCGATATTTACTGGACGACGATTTCAGATCATGCCTTAAACGCTTCCACTTTTACAGCTCGTGTTGTGGCATCCACTGAATCAGACAACATCAGCGCTGTTGTCGCCGCAATCGGCGCACTCAAAGGTCCATTGCACGGCGGCGCACCAGGACCAGTCCTTGAGATGCTGAGCGAAATCGGTACGCCTGAAAATGCAGAGAAATGGATTCGCGATTCGATAAATTCGGGCAAACGAATCATGGGCATGGGACACCGCATCTATAAAGTTAGAGATCCTCGCGCCGCTATTTTCGAGAAAGCAATTCGCAAACTGGAATCCTCCGGTGGCCCAGCAACTCGACTGGCTCTTGCTCGTGCCGTTGAATCACAGGCAGAAAAAATTCTGGCTGAAAAACATCCCGACCACCCACTCAAAGCGAATGTCGAATTTTATACGGCGGTTCTTCTTGACACCATTCACATCCCTGCTCACCTCTTCAGTTCAATGTTCGCAGCTGGGCGCGTGGCTGGATGGCTGGCACATATCGCCGAACAACGCTTGCATGGTCGCCTGATTCGCCCGGCATCACGTTACACAGGTCCCATGCCTCGCTAAGCAAGACGAACAAAAGTGTTAGAAGACGAAGATAAGTATTTCAGTGGCGCACAAGCCGCCGAATTTCTGGGAGTGAAACCGGCCACTCTCTACGCTTACGCAAGCAGAGGCTTGATCGAAAGTTTCCAGGCAGAGAGCGGACGAGAACGCGCTTATCGCGTGGCGGACCTGATTAAGCTGCGGCAGGCTTCGCGTGGTTTCAAAAACACTAGAGATCTCACGCCACCTGGCTGGACAGGACCGGTAATCAAATCTGCAATTACTGAAATCAAAACCGATGGACATAGATATCGAGGGCATAGTGCCATCGAACTAGCCCGGCTGAGTTATCCGTTTGAACAAGTTGCAGAGCTGCTCTGGGGCACAGACGCTGATTTAAAAAATTGGCGACAAGCCCTACCGATTCCACTGCCAAAATACTTGAAAAAATTGTCAGCCGACGAAGTTGACTACATAGACTTTATAAAAGCTCTGATTGCATCAGTAGAAATTCTCGATCCAGTTACTAGAAAATTGCAAAGCGATGAACTGTATACAACCGCTCGACGTCTGATCGTAACAATGGCTCTGGTTCCGGCTCTAAACGAAAGCGACAAAAGCTATATGGCGGATGGTCAGTTTCCGATTGCCCAATCGTTGCTGGCATCGCTTCAGTCGAACCATTCGCACGAAAAATCAGCAGTTGTGAATGCAGCACTTGTGCTCTGTGCCGACCACGAGTTGAACGCATCTGCTCTCGCCGCTCGAATCGCCGCATCATGTGATGCATCGCTGTATTCGACCTTACTGAGCGCCCTTGGCACCTTCAGTGGCAGCCTTCATGGAATGGCGAGCCGACTCACCGAAAATATCATAAGCAATTCGATGAAATTCAAAAACACAAGCGCCTGGCTCAAGGACTATCTTCGCCACAACGAAACGATTCCTGGCTTTGGCAGCACGCTTTATGAGCACGGAGATCCGCGCGCAAAATACTTGCTAAATGCTGCGCGCTCTGTTTCGAACAAAGACTCGAGCTTGAAGAAACTCTTTGAAATTGTTGATTGCGTCGAAGATAAAATTGGCACCAAACCAAACCTCGACATAGGTTTGACCGCAATAACTTATGCACTCTCTTTGCCGCCCGGATCGGGTTCGACTATTTTTGCAGTAAGCCGCACTGCAGGCTGGATTGCGCACGCTATAGAACAGCGATCCTATGGAGGTGTGATTCGACCGCGCGCAAAATACATCGGCAAAACTTCCGCAGTAACACGCGCGCTCACGGTAATATGCCTACTGATGGCAACTCTGCTTGCTCAAGCCGGCATCTGCAGCGTACCGCCGGAAACCGAAAACAAAAGCAATTTAGTAAGCCGCCCCAAGCGCGAATTGTTCACACCAATGCCGCTCGAATCACTGGATGAATCGACTCGTGAACTGGCTGAGCAACTCGAAATTATGCCTTTTCTGCAAGAGCTCTACAAAAACAAGAGCAACACTGAACAACGCCGCATTGAACTAAGGCAAAAAATTCAAGAAACAATTCTCGAAAGCTACCTCGATTCGCAGAGTGTAAAGGCAGAAGCCGACCGAGAACAGGTACGAATATCGCTGCAACGAGACTCGCTACTAGCGAAACGCGATCGTAATGTGGAACTCAACAATGCCGGCAACTTCATCATGTCAGGAACTCTAAACACAATCGGTTCCATTTTGGGATTCCCGAAAAGTGCAAACCCCGTTTCCGGAAACCTCAATCAAATGCTCTCCGGCGTTGTTTCAACAAGTATGTCCATGTACGCATTAAAACAGAACGTTGGTGGAAAGGCGACAAGTCATGGTTCACCAACACTTCTGGCGGAACTTTTCGGCCGTCCAACTGATTTTCGAACCTCCTATCCCGAAAGCATTTGGAGATTTTTGCACAGCAAATCACTGGATACTCCAACCAAAACTCGCGTGCAACTTCTTGAAGAGAGTTGGATACAAAGGCACCTTTTAGAACCGCCAGGTTCGGCTCACGAAATAGCAAAATTAGATGCCGTTTGCGGAAAGCCCGGATTGCGAATGTCCATCAATGACTTGAACGATCAAATCACAATGATCGGCGAGATTGAAGCCGTTACTGAATTAATAGACCATCACTTGCGTGATTTGTTGCGTATGATCGACTCAGACGTGAACATCTAGATTTGCAGCCCAATACTACTCGCCTTCTACAGCTACGACGTGGAAAATCTCCAGACGCTGTTATAAGATACGCTTATCGCAGGAGGAAGATTTGTGCCTAAACAGCTGCAAGAAATAATCGATGAAATCGATGCAGGACTCACCGGGGATGATACCAGAGACCGCCAGTACCTGTACGCCTGTACAGAAAAATACAAAGGCGAGCCGAATCAACTTGAAATTCAAAGACACATAGGTCGGCACGTTGCAGCGAGACTTACCGACGAAGAGCGCAAGGGCTTCGAAGAGGCATACAATGCGGACGTGCAACGAAACAAAAAGATTCTAGCTGAAATCATTGAGTTGGTTAAAGCAAAAAACATTGCCGCTGCGGAAAAATTGATGGAAGAGCACGATATGTCCGAAGGTTACAGCCCGGATATGGCGTATGACGATGAGGTAACGACATATTTAGAGTTCGAAAATCCCATCGAAGAGGCTTATTACCAGCTCAAATTCAAGCCGGAAAAGCGCATTGCAGACATGGGTATTCCGTTCAAGACTTCATATCAAATTGCTGCCTTCGTTGCCGTAGAAAAGAAAGACTTAGACAAAGCTCTTCGTATTCTTGAAATTGGACTGAAGCGATGTCCATTCGCGGCTGATCTCCTTTTCGAACAAGGCGAAGTCTTCAAAATGCAAGATCGGCTGGACGAACTCTATAAGTCAATGACAGCCAATTCTGAACATCTTTATCGGCGAGGCGATATCGCACATTATTTTCGCAATTTAGGCTGGTACTTCAGCAGCAAACAAGATTGGGACACAGCTATTTGCTGCTACGCAACAAGCGCCATGTGGCAAGATCATCCTATGGTGAATAACGAACTGACTTACATTCATCAAACAAGCAAACGCTCAATGGAAGAGATGACGGCTCTTGTTCAGAGCCCAGAACGATGGAAAGAAGTTTTAGCCAAACATTCATTGAGAGTCATTCCAGTCGATCCATTATGGGTCGAATTATTCGCATATTTCGGTGAAAAAGCAGAGCAATCTGGTCAGTACGCTTACGCCGCAAATTGCTTCCACCTCCACTACGATCTGACGCAAAGCGATGAATCAAAAACGCGCCTCGAAGCTTGCGTAGCCAAGTTACCCAAGCAAGAGTGAGCGTTCAGTCGTCAGTCGTTTCAGAATCCCAATCTTGAATTTGTTCTATCAAACTGATAAAACCGACGACAGAGGGATCTGAATCGGTCTCCGACGCTTTATTCACACATGCTTTCGCTTCGTTGAACTTGCCACGCAGAGTATGCACACGCGCTAGCCCAAGCCAGGCACCCGCATAGTACGGATTAATTTTGACGGCGTCAGCAAAATGTTCTTCTGCAGGACTGAGATCACCATGACGCAAATAAATTGATGCAAGATTGCCGTAAGGCCATTCAAAGTCTCGATATTTTTCAATCAATTCCAAAAAGATTCGCTTCGCACCACGATAATCTTTTTGCACTTCCATCAAGTTATAACCCTGGATATTCATTTGCTCTGCCATCAATGGCACCGGATGCCGTGGCACGCGCGTGCGCAGATATTGCAATGCTGACCTTCCGGTTGCACCGTCACTATCCATATCAATTGCCAGCTTGAGAGCCTCTCGAGCAAGCTCTGTCCAGCCGCAATCTTTGTATTCTTTTCCAAGCTTGAAATACTCTTCCGCTGTCAGTCCCTCTGGAACATCTCGCGGTGGAGGCGACGATGTATAGGCCTGATTTATCGAACTGACTGCAGTCGAAATCAACTGCTCCATCGCCTCTTGCGGAATAATGCCTTTCAGGGGCTCCAGCGCTGCTTTCAGTTTCTGCGGCAAATCGTCCCGACTATCCTTCGACTCCTCCACAATCTTCAAAAGTTTCAAAGCAAAATCTTGCCCGGCTTCCGAGGTCATTGAAATCTGTTCATTGACGCTGAGTTCCTTGAAATTCGGATCGCTCAAATTCACCTGCGGACATTTTTGATTTGCCTGCGCGGCCAGCTCACGATTTCCCATGATCACATAGAGAATCGATAATCGCCGATATTCCTGCTCCGATAGACCTTCCGGCAAAACCAGTGGCGGAATTTTGAACATACATCCCTTTGGCAAGCACTAAAAGCGAACACATCAATCAATCAATCAGACAGCCGACCACATATTGTCGCAGAAAACGGCGGCTCATAAACAAAATTCAATACTCCTGTAAGCACGCGAAGGGCGCCAGTTGCTTTGCAGTTAGGCGTCTACAGCTAAGTGCCTGATTGACTGCAGCTGAAGCCAAACCATACAATTGTTCCTTCACTTCGGAGGTCCTATGAACAAAGGCATTTACAACAAACTCTGGTGTGCCGGCTTTCTTTCCGCTCTGGCCATTGCCGCTCAACCTCTCGCTTTTGCTTCAAACCCGAAGAACATTCCTTACGTGGTTGGGGCTTATTGCGGTGGGCAGGGACGCGGCACTCCCAGCGTTAGAGTAATCACACAAAATGGACACCATGCCCTGCAAGTCTCCGCTGACAACCAATCGTCAGGCGGTGAAAGTTTTGCTGGTTGGGAGGTCTTCAGCAGCCATCCCGGCGTGATTCCCGGCTACATATTCCCAAATCCTACAACGCGTGCGACGCCGGGCACGTATTCATTCACTGTCAGCGGATTACCAACGACCGGCAATACCCTGTTGGTCGTCAGCATAGACGCGCTTGGAAATTCAAACAGCACCAGCAAAACAATCACAAATGGTTCTGTGTCTGTTGTTGCTCCACCGGTTCCAGACTCAGGCTCGCCTCTTTGCGCGGTTTACTTCTGGATCTTCACGAACTCAAACCAACCGCTAAACTCTTATACGGTCAATAATTTTCAAATCAACGGACACATACTTGGTATCGATGCCAGTCATATTGATGATGACACCAAAGCTGGTGGCCCATATGTGAAATACACCTGGTGCCTTGAATTTTAAAACAGGGATGGAAATAATTAAGTAACTTCGAATGAAAATAGCAACCTACAATGTAAATGGCATAAGCGCTCGACTTCCTGTTCTCTTGCGGTGGCTTGAAGAAACATCTCCAGATGTCGCATGCCTGCAAGAGTTAAAAGCGCCGGAAGAAAAATTTCCGCTGCTGGCAATTAACGCTGCTGGATATAACGCCGTCTGGCACGGTCAAAAAAGCTGGAACGGCGTTGCTGTGCTGGCAAAAAACGGATTAGAACTGGAAGAGTCCGGACGCGGACTTGCTGGCGATCCAACCGATGAACAGAGTCGATTTATAGAAGCGCATGTCGACGGCATCCGCGTTTGTTGTTTATATCTTCCCAACGGAAACCCGGCACCGGGACCGAAATTCGACTACAAAATGGGTTGGATGGAACGATTGCTAACAAGAGCAAATGCTCTCGTAAACGCTGATGAACCGGTGGTCATGCTGGGCGATTATAACGTGATACCAACCGACCTGGACGCACAGAGACCCGAGCGCTGGATAAAAGATGCTGTCTTCTCTCCGGAAGCTAAAGAAGCCTACCAACGATTGCTTGCTCAGGGTTGGACTGACTCGATTCGCGAGCTTTATCCTGACCAGAAGATATTTACGTATTGGGACTATTTCCGAAATGCATTTGCTCGCGATGCAGGAATCAGAATGGATCACATTTTGCTAAATCCTGTGGCAGCACCTCGACTGAAAGAGGGTGCGGTCGATCGAAATGTTCGTGGTTGGGAAAAAACCAGCGATCACGCTCCAGTCTGGATCACAATCAACTAAATAATTCAATTACTTCAAAACTCTGCACAGTCCGAGGCTATGCTTCACGTAATACTTCTGGTGATACTCTTCTGCACGCCAGAAGGTATGAGCCGGTTCAATTCGAACTTGTAATTTCTTGCCAGTCTCTTTTTCATATTCGGAAACGGCTTCTTTGATTTCTGGGATTTCCGATTCCTTTTCATAGAAGATGCCCGACCGATACTGACCGGCAGAGATACCGCCAACCAGCCCGGATGCGAGGTATTCTTTTACGATTTGTTTGTATGAAACTTTGGACAGATCAAAAGTAACTTTGACTGTTTCCGCGTGACCGGTTCCTCCCGAGCAGACCTGCTCGTACGTGGGATTCTGGGTTAAGCCTCCAGTGTAACCAACGACAGTGCCAGTTACGCCGTGGAGCCTGCTTAACTCATCCTCCACACCCCAGAATCAGCCAGCGCCAATGATAATGTGACCCGCTTGAGGTGGAGGAGTTTGATCCGAAACGACAGGCAATCCGACCATAGCTAGCACCAGTAGAGAAACAATTATACCCAGAATAATTTGTTGCATTTTCTTGTACCAGATTTGAGGTTACTCGCAGAGCACACGCACCACGTCTGTACTTCATTCCGCCCTGATTTTACATCCGAACTTGTGAAATCCGTATGGAGCCACTGTCCACGCAAAACGAAAGTTGCAGCTAACCCAAAATTTCGCGAATATTCTCGACCGGTCTTCCAAGAACGGCTTTAGCGCCTTTCTCAACAATAGGACGCTGAATCAAATCAGGATGCTTGATCATCAACTTGATCAATTCATCTTCTTCTACTTCTCTTTTACCGAGCCCGAGATCTTTGTATATCGCTTCACTTGTACGCAACAGTTGGCGCGCCGACATACGCATCTTCTTCAGTAACTCGCGCAACTTCTCTTCGTTTAGCGGTTCAACGTAATAGTTGATTTTCTCGTAGTCGGAACCGCTCTCGCGAAGGATTTTGTCCACTTCGCGACACTTCGAACACGTTGGCTTTTCGTAGACTGTAATCTTGTTACTCATGCAACCTTATCTCCCTGCGCCTGCGCCTAACTTCCTCAACGCCCGTGCGCCTTAACCCGTCGACCGAGTTTGTTCATTCTACTGCTTGCCACGCAACAGTACATGACTGGCACAACCCAATGCCAGCACGGACGAAGCGGCATTTCTGGAAAATATAATTTGACTAAAGCCAAGCCCATCATTAAGCTAGATTAACCTCCTTGAAATCCATATTCCGGCACTTCAGCGGTGCGATAAATAAGTAATGGTGAGTTTGCGACGAGCACTACCACCATGTACGTGTGCTGGGGTTTCATTAGCTTGGCGGCATAAGGTGAACCATGGCATCAGATGCCTTTGAAAATCTGCGTACAGGCCCAAAGCAAGACCTTAGTTCTTCATCGTCTTCACTCGCCGAATCAACTCATGAGAACTTATCCACGGCTGCTGGAAGTAAATCAGATTGGTGGCGAGGAACGAAAACGTCAGATCAAAATTCACCGAATCGCGCGCCAA
>RXJR01000006.1:182867-285170 GCA_003963305.1 Candidatus Melainabacteria bacterium
GCATCGAGCAGATGAAGCATGAGACAGGCATGAACAGAGCTGCAGACCAGCGCGGATTTGCAGTTGTCTATATGGAAGCACTCCCCAAGGCATTTCCAGGAACATACGGACAGGTTCAATCTAATGGATGGAACTTGTCGCACGGTGCTCTTACTGAAAAGTCGTCAAGCTATGACGATTTGAACTATGTGCGGCAGGTAAATAGTGAGTTGTCGCGCCAACTAAAAGTTGATCCATCGGCAAAATATATAGTCGGCTTTTCCGAAGGAGGCGGAGCAGCACAATACGTTGCGCAAAGCATGCCTCGCACATTTGCCGGCGTGGGCTCTGTGCACGGCACGCGACTGGAATCGGACCCGATACCAAAGTGGGGCGACCGCACCGCATTTATTGCTGTTCTTGGCGATGACGATAACATGCTGCCAATCAGCGGCGGGCATGGGATCGGTGAAGGCTGGCGACTCATGAAAGGATTCGCCACCGTCACGATAGGCAAAGTATCTGAATCGCTACCGCTCTCCCAAAAGACGGTCTGGGCACAAGCCGATGGTTGTGGAATGCCAATCGTTACAGACAATGCCCGCAACAAAACATCCGTATATGTGTGTCCAGGAACCAGGGTCACCGAAATCGTTCGTCACGGTGGCATGCATGCCTGGGACGGACTTGGTCAGAATCCAAAGAATCAAATTACGAAAACTCCCGACTTTGGGTGGCCGGTCATCGGAGTGCCAAACGCCAAAGAAGATACAACTAATGACGTAGTGAACGCACTTATGCCATATAGGAAGGATGGCCGCGCGGTCAACATGCGACGTAACTTCTTGGAACAGTAAACTAATGCAAAAACAATGGATCGCCTCATTCCTTATTTGCGCTTCGACATTGGCACCACACGCAGTGGCAAAGAGTGTCAACGGTGTCGGCAGGGGTAAACCTCAACCGCACGTGACTAGAGAAGAAACATCCCAGGAAAGACAAGATCGTCTGGATCGAGAAAAACAAATGGAAGACGATCTCGCCGCTTACCTGGAAAGATGGAAAGCCGATCGGCAAGCACCAAGCTATACCTCAATCGCGTACTCCAACAAGACTTTTCGCTGGGGGTTCGCGTGGGGTCAAGAAACTGTAGGACGTGCCAACGTGGAAGCGAAAAGGCGTTGCGGGCCAGGGGCAGAGGTGCTGTGCTGGTCAAGAGGCACCTCGTTTTGCGCTCTCGCTGATGGTCCGCGCAGCTACGGCGCAGCACCGGGGGAAACTTCAACGCAGGCAAAAGCTGAGGCAATCAGGCTCGCCAGCAGAATCGCACCAGGTGCAAGAATTGTCCTGGTTGTAGGCGGCAATCCTGCGACGATCACACAACCAAAATAATTTTCCGCCCGCCAGCATTGCTAGACGTTTCTAACACCGTTGCATGCAGGATAAGCTGAACAGCCATAGAACATTTTGCCGTCGTGCTTGCCACCTCTGGCAACACGCTTAATCATGCTCTGCCCACATTTTGGACACGAGACTGGAGCAAAAGGCATATCGCCCTTGCTTGGCTTGAACCTTGGATTGACAGTCCTGGAAGAACGCCCGCAACTATCTACAGGCGTCGGGGCAATTCCTGATGAATTGGATGGAGGCGGCGGAGCCTGGCTCACCCGAGCGAATTGCGGAACAGCAGCCGAAGTAGGCGCGGTTTGGACGGCAGTGTTATTCGATGCACCAGCGCCGGTAGGAACACTATTAACAACACGTTGTGGCTGCGCACCAGATACAGTGCCAGAGACAGCGCCAGAAATCAACGCCGCATTCCTGGCGGAATTGAAATTCAAATAATCAGTATCTTTCGGTCGCGTCTTCGGAATCTGAATTTTCAAATAAGCGAGGTCTTCTTTGTCACGGAAGTAAGCAGCATAAGCATGTGCCACTACCGGGTCTTCTTTCTTTTCACGAGCATTGATGGCGTATACAGCTTGAGTCAAATCTGAAGGACCAGACGTCAGTGTTCTACGATAGTCACTTCCCTTTTGATCGATTTCGATCTGAATTTTTTGAAGCTCCTGTTGGTCCATATCGTTCGGCTTGGGATCATAGACAAAAGCATTCTCCAGGCTCTTTCGCCATTCAAGCAACGGCACTGAATTGTTGGCACCAAAACCCGGCACTTCCAGCACCTTCTCTTCCGTAATATCGAGCGCAGTTTCAATACCGTATGATGCCAGTGCCGTTTGACGAGCCAAACCGACATGCCGAATCTTCGCTTTTCGAATTTCGTGACTTTCCAAATACTTCAAAAGCTGCATGCCATGACGCTTGTTCTGATACAGAGAAATCTTCAGATGTTTTTCGCGTTCGAGATTTTCCAGTTGTTTCTTCGCATCTGCAAGCGACGCCTTAACTGCTACAGCTTGAGTGATACCTGCTCTGGTGCGCCAGGCTGCAATCGACTTCTCAAATTGTTCTTTCGAATGGAAATATTTTTCGACGAAATACTTCTCTGAGCTTATTCTGCAGAAGAACAATTGTTTGAGAGCAAAACAAATTACTGAGCCCCAGACAAACCACATTTTCGGCAGTGCAAAGCCGATCGCCGCTGCTACTATCAACAATGCGATGCCAATCGCTCTCGATCTATAAATTTGAAACTTCGCTTTTTTGGCTTCGGCACTTGGAACATATTTCACAAGTGGCAATGTCGGATGAAGCTGCGAAGGATGAGGTAAGACAACCCTTTCGATGGCAGACCATGCCAGTCCCAAACTGAATGACGCCGCACCGGGATCTATGGCAGGCAAACCACGATTTGTAAAAGTTGGCAGAAACAGCAAGATGCCGAGCTTGCTTTCCATCCGGCACCATGGGCACTCGGAAGCAGCTTGTGGATACCAGTGCAAATTGTCTGAGCTACACTGAGTTACCTCAGTTTCAAGCTTGACGAGTATGTTAATCCACTCTTCCGCGTTCGGGCGGCGCTCGACGGAGGGGCTGAATGCACGTTCAAAAGCATCCGCCACATCGCGAGGAAAATCCGCTAACGAAGCGGCTCCCGGTGGTCGAGTCATGCCAACATCGCGTATTTGCGAATAAACAAAACGGTGCTCGAAGATAGCACGTTCCATCGGCATATCGCCTTTAGCGAACGCACCGACGAATGGATGCCTGCCCATGAAAAGCAGCTGGAAGATTACAACCGCCAGACCGAAAGCATCATGGTTAGCCGTGCGAACAATGCCGCTCAGCTTCTTGCCCTGCAGCTCGGGCGGAGTATATTCAGGCACTCCAACGCGGCAGAGAAACTTATTTGCGCCATCGATGATTTGAAAACTATCGGCATCGATCAAAGCAACCTTGGCTTCATCAGAAATCAAAATTCCGGAGTGATTGATATCGCCAATCACACAACCGGTACGATGCACTGACGCAACGGCGCGGCTGACATTAGCAGCCGTACGAACCAAAAATCTAAAATCAGCTTTCGGAAAATGCTTCTTTCTCGCCCCGGGCGAATAAAGTTCGAAAAGAGGCTTATGTCCGTTGACGCGCTTCATCACAAAACCGGCAAACCTGCCGTCACTGTGACGAGCTATTGCAAGCGGAAATGCAACCCAACTCGACTGTTGGGCAATCTTTCGGTTTACTATCGAAAGAATTTTGGCTTCGCGCTGTTGAATATCTGTGGATGTGTAGACCTTCAAAGCACGGTCGTCATTTTCCAGGGCAAAAACTTCCCCCTCGCCACCGCGCCCAAGACGCTTGCCGAGTCGCACATTTACTCCGTCGACGATTAGTGATGTCATTGCCGATGCACCGCCAATATCAACGTCTTGTCATCATCGGTACGAGCGTTGACCGCATCACTGTTCAAATAGTTACTGAGCTGCTGCGAGAGTTTTTGATCAAATCCTTCTGCCGCCGTAGAAATTACGGGCCGAATCATTCCATCAAAAAATGGTTTGAAGGGTTTCTGCGCCGCCATATCGAGAGCCAATCTTTCAACACCATCGGAAAAAACCGCCAGCGCAGTAACCGGAGTATTCAGCCTTGATATAACAAGCTTCGGTTCAGGATCGTCGGTAAGGAAAAAAGTCGAGGAGGCATATTGTCCCTGACTCGGCCAACTCAAAGCAGTCCATTCATTCGTTTCACCGCAATGCGCAACAGCACTGCCATCACCGACATGGGCTACAAGCGTATTGTCCCCAGTCGAGATCATCAATATTACCGTCGCCGCAAAATCACGCGGTTTCAAACAACGAAGTTCGGCTGCCTGCGCGATGCGCTCGCGGGCAGCATAGATCCAATTCCAGAGGTCATCATCCGTTGGAAGTTCTGACTTGGAAAAATCAAATTGTCGGGCTTGAGTGACCAGAGTACGACATATCAAAGAGGCGCCTTCGCCGCCCATTTGCGCGCTGCCGGCACCATCTGAAACGACCGCGACTAGAGCCTTTCCACCATTAGCGCCGTACGAGCAGCTGAATGCATCCTGCCGTCGAATATTTCGTGCAACGTGTGACGTTCCACGACAAGATGCAGCTGCCCATGTCCAGCTATTCATTCATCAACTAAACAACTACCGCCCAGCCGTTAGGTGCAACAGGGTTTGCCAGAGGAACAGGCTCACCCGGGTTCGATCGAGACACTGAACTAAGTGAAGTGGAAAGCCAGGCAAATAGATCTTTGAAAGCCAGACCTTTCAACTTCAACGGGGTTCGCACTGACAACTTGGCAAGAATGTCCATGTTTGCAGGCTCAACACCGGCGGCGTAGAACATGAATTCCTTCTTGTCTTCGCCTGAACGAATCATTTCTGCAGCTCTGCCCCAACTATCTGAAGGAGCACCATCTGTGATGAGAAAAACCCATGGTCTGTAGTAAGCAATACCATTGGACTTATAGAGTTCTTTTCTTTCACGCAGCAATTCGATACCACGTTCGATGGCGGCGCCCATCGGAGTCAACCCGTCAGCCTTGAGAGCGAGCGGATGGAAATCAGCGACGGAAGTGAACTCATTGTGTACACGCACTTGCGGACCATAAGAGACTATGGCGATTTCTACTCGCTTAGCCGCCAGACTGTCTTCATTCAACTCGGCGCGAAACAATTGCAACGCCTGATTGAGTTGAGTCAGTTTGTCGCCTGTCATCGAACCCGACGTGTCGAGCAATAACAAGCACGGACAGCGAGGCTCTGGATTTTCAGCGAACTCAACGCCGCCGAAAGGCACTTGCTCAAAACTATTTTCAGACACGTCGATATCTCCCCAAATTACTTGAGACGTTACATAACAATAGCACGAAAAGCGCTCTACGTCCCGTTACCAGTGTTTCATTTAACTTTTAATTGTCACCACATTTGATATCGCAACAGACCTACACGCATACACAATTTGACACCATGGCATATCCACTGCATACAGCGCGGAGTTAGATTATCGGACGAGTATCAAAGATATCGGCAGCTCTGCTCAATGCAGCCATTGCGAATTATATATCCAAAGGCGTCATTTTCGGTATTAAAAACGCACCGAATTCAGTGCGAGTTATCGGACATGCAACAGCCGTTGCAAATTTAGGCAGCGGTCTCGTAGCGGTTCAGCCGCCGTATAGTCGCGGTTTCATCTTCAGGGTAAATCCCGTGTCTTGACCTTTCAATTTTGGCTAGATTAATGAAGCCAGAACTTTCTCTGGTCGTTGATTCACTTACTAAAAATTGACTGCTTCGGAGGACCGCCTTCCGTTGTTTTCCTGCATGCGTGGCAGCCGCCATGAGTGCACATATACCGCCGCAACTCTATTGAGGATAAATCATGCACTCTCCCAAATTACTTTTACTAATACTGGGGTTGGGTACCTGTTCAACATACTTGATCTCGTCATCTATCAACTCTGAAGTAAACATGTTCCATGCCTTTGACCACTTCGAAAAAAAGGTCGATACCGCAGCCTCTGCATCGGTTCCTGTAATCGGCTCATATGACCCATCTGCTTCGATTCCCAGGGTCGACCCATCTACTTCGATACCTTCAGTTGGTGCAGATGCTTTTTCCAGTTCGGACACTACAGAAAGCGCAGATACACCCTCTAGTTCAGATACTACAGAACGTGCATCTGACTCCAGGACATCGGATGCCGCAGTCATTGCATCCGGCTCCTCACCACTGAAACCGACTGCGGAAGACTCGACTTATAGCAAGTTAATTGCACCGTCAATAAAATCGAAGAATGGAGAACGACCGAGCCTGGATCTAGCTTTCTGCATCGACACTACCTCGTCGATGCAAGGCGAGATAGATACGGTAAAAGCCAAAGTAAAATCTATGGTGGCTAGAATTGCGCACAGCAAAAGTCGACCGGTAGTACGCGTCGGACTGGTTGCTTATCGTGACTTTGGTGACGAATACGTAACCAGATTTCTTGATTTTTCAAACGACATTGACGAAGTAGAAAACTCAATATCCAATCTTATGGCGGATGGAGGAGGCGATGGGCCGGAAGCGGTAGATCGGGGACTGCGGGTGGCCATAAATGATCTTGATTGGCGCGAAGACAAAAGAACAGCAAAATTGCTCTTCCTCATAGGAGATGCACCGACCCACAACGACTCAGAGGATGACCTGCAGGAACAGGCAAAATTCGCAGCAGCGAAAGGCATTCACATCAACACAATTGCCTGCGACGGATTAGAAGGTTATGGCGATCACGGAATTCCGCTCTACAAGAAAGTCGCTCAGCTTACGAACGGCAATTTTGAACCACTAGCTTACAATCAGCAAATTGTTGACACACATGGGCACGCCGCAACGCTCATCACATCCGGTGGCAAATCATATGTCGTCAAATCAACGGACAAAGAAGCATGGAAGGGCGACATCAACACACTGGTAGCAAAAGGCATCGCCGCGCCAGCTCTACAGGGCGCCACGAATGGAACAATCGGAGTTCAAGGCAGCGACGCGACCTACATAACAGGTGTCAATACAGCAGGAACAGTGCGCGCGTCGAACAATCTCGACTCCGTCATGGTCAACGGTGCAGAATCACTCATGTCAAAGATGGGCTTTTAAGTTTGTTGAGCAGTGGTTGACGAATTTTCATGGAGTGCAGCCGTCCCGGCTGCAAACTCGTTATCGAGCGGCGTCATGGAGCGCAGTCGTCCCGGCTGCAAACTCGTTATCGAGCGGCGTCATGGAGCGCAGCCGTCCCGGCTGCAAACTCGTTATCGAGCGGCGTCATGGAGCGCAGCCGTCCCGGCTGCAAAAGCATTAGCCTGCAGTCCAAACAAAAACCGACACCGTATACAGTACCAATTTCCCACCAGCAACAAGAGCATTCCACCCGGCTGCAAGCCCGACAGGCGTACCAGATTGCAAAGACTTGCTTAGCATCTGACCACCTCAGGTACGCAGTGCTATAACCTATAGGTGCAGTTACAGTTTCAAGGAGCACTGATATGCGCCATCCCGACGTCCCCGAATCTCTTGAAGGCTGGTGGATTCTCCATCGCATGTTCGCATTCGACCGCCTGGCTTGGGATGAGCTGCCACAGGACGAACGTAATGAAATCGTCCGGCAGGCAACTACAGCGCTTGAGCCCTTGAAAAACGGACAAGATACAGACCTCAGTCTCGCCCAAATGGTTGGGCACAAGGCTGATTTCATGCTGACGCATTACAGCAAGAACTTCGAGGGTCTCGCCTATGCACAGATGGTGGTAGACAAGCTCAAAATTGCCGAATTCCTGACGCCAGCCACTTCATACGTCTCCATCCTGGAACTCGGACTCTATGACGCGACCGGCAAGATTCACGCAGCGCTGGCAGAAAAGGGGCTGAAACCAAACTCGGCCGAATGGATTGCTGAATTCGACGAAATGGTTCAGGCTCAGCAACACGTACCCCATAACTCCGGACGCTTGTGGGCTCGCATCCCTCAGCGCCGTTTCGTCTGCTTCTATCCGATGGACAAAAAGCGCGGCGAAGACGTCAACTGGTACATGTTGCCATTCGCAGACCGAGCAAAATTGATGCTAGATCACGGCAAGATCGGACGCACATATCATGGTCAGGTAACCCAGGTAATATCAGGTTCGATCGGATTCGACAACTTCGAATGGGGCGTCGATTTGTATGCCGATGACCCACTCGTTTTCAAAAAGCTGATCTACGAAATGCGCTTCGACGAAGCCAGCGCCAAATACGGACACTTCGGCGATTTCTACTCAGGGGTTCAGTTTTCGCTCGATCAGCTACAGACTGCGCTCGATGGAACCGCTGTTCCAGCCCTGAATGTGCTGCAGCCAGCCTGACAGATTTAATGGGAATTTGTAGTTTGCCTACTATACAGGCGACCTATCTTCCATTAGTGTGAAGGTGCCCAAACTAATATGACGCTCTGACGAACCTTGCGGTTGGTCAAGAATCAGTTCTCTCGACGACCTTGCAGTTGTCCATGAGGCTTGAATTCCGTTACAGCAGCAGCAATAGCTGATGCGGAACGTCTGTGCGCCCACACCTAATTGGATTTACTAATGATAAAAAAGATTCTTTTCGTGGCCGTGTTCGTGTCCACTTCGGCGCTCGCGTCTGAGCCTTGTTTCGCCCAAAAGCGCAACGGTCTGCCACCAACGCAGATGGACAGTTTCGTTCGTCAGGCCGCAGGCAATGCCGAAAATATTTATGGCGACGAAAGCCACGAAGGACCTCCACCATTCATGTATTTCGAATACGAGAACCGCATAAACAGCGGTATCTACGACATAAGAGACAAAGGACTGACCACAGGACATGGAAGCTACATGCCCTCAGCTTGGGGTCGGGACGAGTTCCTTGGCGCCGAGTGGAGTCAGTCCGGAGCAAACGGCGGAAATCCAAATCTGGGCGGCATCGGCACAACTCAGGACCAGAACGGTAACCCGCAAAATGGACGCATGACTCCCGCCGATTTGCCTTACAAAATCAGCAAGGGCTGGTTACAGGTCAAAGATGCCAACGGAAACGTACTGGGCTACATGGCGCCGGGCGAGTCATATGAAGACTTTTTCTCGGGTCAGTCGGGTCATCTGTTAGCCGGCTTTCAAGATAAGACGCCGGCGCTGCTGCAACAGGTTCGACAAACAGGACGCGGCAATTTCACAACGTCGCAAGCAACAGCTCAAGCAATCGCGCAGAACAACTCCGCCATTGCGCACGCTCGCGCACAAGCCACCGCCGCCGCACAGGCCGCCCCTGCAGAAGGACAATCAATCGCTCAAGCAAATGCATCGGGACAGGCAGCGACACAACAAACATCGACGATGCCAATGGACACAGCGCCTGGCGGCGCGACACCATAAGGCGAACCTGAGATCGGATACCATTGATACCGGTCGCGCAAAGAGCACGGCTGCAAAATGGAATCTTTTCTATGCTTCAACTGATTTACCAAGATCGTCCGATCGAAAATCGCAGCGACGCATTGCACCTTGCTGGCACCGCGGGTGAAACTATCGCCTTGAAGTTTGATATTAACAGCGACGCGATCATCGATGATTTTCGCGTCACAGTTGATGTGTCAAGGTCACCCAACAGCCCTGTAGATTTTACAGATCCAGGCATCACGCAAACAGATTGGTGTGCCGAAACCTTCGTAGTAAAAACGTGGCAGTCCGCCGGAATCGGAATCTATCAAGCAGAGGCGATGCTTGTAGACGAGCTGCTCGTCAAGGATGATCGACTTGAATTGAAGGACTCATATCGCAGTAAAATTCAAAACTGGCGAGAAATTCTAAAACCGAGCAAGTTCTATAAAGGTCCGGAGATTGCCTCTCACAAAGACGCCAGAACGAAAGTTCTCGCTGGCGAGTCAAAAAAATTCTATGCGCGAATCAAAATCCCCCCACACATCAAAGAAGGACACTACAGCGCACACATTACTTGCCAATCCGGCAAAGAAACACTGCAGACCATTCCGGTGTCGATTGACATAGCGCCAATTAGCCTGATAACGCCGCCTCACACTTTCTTTCTCTGGTACAAAGGGCGTCTGAATCCTCGCTGTCCTCAGCACTTCGTTAGCGAAAGTCTCTTTCGATTGCAGCTGCAGGATATACGCGACCACGGCTTCAATTGCATCTCGCTGACGGAGACAGATACATCGACGGCACAAAGAGCAATCAATATTGCGGAGGAAATAGGATTCGAAAAAATAGTACTGCCTCCACCGTTTCCAGAACTAACGAAGTTGTGCTTCAAGAAAGCGCAGCCGATCATCTACTTGAGCGACGAATTGGACACACGGATCGAATTTCCAGGAAGTGACAGCCCTGAAGCCTTAATAGGGCATCATCAGCAAAATTGGAAACGAGCTCGAACTGTTGAAAAAGCAAAAACACTGGTTTCTCTTGTCAGTCACACCTTTACAAAAAGGCTACAGAACGAAACAGACATCGGACACTGTGCCGACATCATAAGCCTGTATCTAAATCGAAATCGAGAATTCTTCCAGTTCACCGAACAATTGCAAAATTCCACGTCGAGCCAATTCTTTTACTACTGGCAGTGTTACATGGAAAAACCAAACTTGAATCGAGTGCTGGCAGGTACATATCTGTGGAAAAGCGGCGCAGCCGGAATTTCACCATATTGCTATCAGCACATGCCGGTTTATCCGAACTCTCCCTTCAACGACTTTGATGAGTGGGAGCCCGACTTTCACGAGGGCGGCATTAATCGCCCCTTCAAAGATCACATGACGACGTATCCAAGCCGAGACGGAATCATACCGACCCTTCAGTGGGAAGCTTTGCGAGAAGGCATAACAGACTTCAAATACTGGTTTACTCTGCACCATTGGCTTGAAAAAGCTCTGACAAGTGAAAACAGGGAAGCTCGGGAATACGCGTCAGAAGCCAGAACACGAACAAACAAAATTCTATCGAGAATAAATTTGATCACCATCTCAATCAATAGCGAAACAGAGTTAGAACCTTACCCGAGCATTGAGCCGCATGAGTACGATCACTTCCGCAACGAGATCAGGAACGACATCGTAGCGCTGTCACGACTGCTGCACACATAGCTGAATGCATGGCTCCTAGCCTAGCTGAATGCATCGCTGCATGCGTCGCCAAATGCGTAGCAGCCCGTCGAGGGCGCTTCAACATTGTAATAATCCGATAATGAATTGACGTAATCGTTGATTGCCTGGCGACACGGGATGATACTGTAGTGGTTCAGTTGTAATAAGCAAAATGATCGACGTCGTAATCGTTGCGAAAAACGAGGAGCGGCACATAGGTGCCGTTCTCTCTGCCATTGCCGCGCAAAAGAACCTAACTGGAATAAAAACATTCGTCGTTGACAACGGATCATCTGACAACACCGTTGAAATTGCACAGAAGCACAATGCGCGTATCATCGAATGTACAGGCACCCTCGGCAAGGCACGCAATAGCGGTATTGCGTGCGGTGACAATGCGCTCGTAGCGTTTTTAGACGCGCATTCAGTGCCTATCGAAACCTGGGGAGCAACACTCGCAAAGGCTTTCTCCGAGCAGACCGACCTTGGTGCAGCAATGGGAAGCATCGAAAACATTTCAGAGAGACCAGGCACGGAGCTATTAGCAAAACACTCCATGTTTTCGTCGCCCGAAAGACTCTGGAAAAACACTATCAGTGGACTAAATTCACCGCTCCCCTGGATTCCCACCGGTAATTGCATGTACTCGCGCGATGCACTGAACCAGGTGGAAGGGTTCGACGAAAATCTGTTCAGATGTGAAGACACCGATCTGTCATGGAAGATTGTGTTGCAGGGATACCAACTTGCTTACGTGCCGGAGGCAAAAGTAACCCACTACGACCGAGCCGGAGGCACTTCATATCTGCGCAAGTACTATAACTATGGTGCCGGCGCCGCAGAACTTGCGTGCAAGTATGGACTGGAGTCCTCGCCGGTTGCAGACAAAAACTTGAGCGGTACAAAATTTCTCCTCGATGCTTGCTACAAACTCGGATTTTATTCCAGAAGAAAAACGGCGATGTCGCCCAAAATCACAAATCAGGTAGATCAAAAATTCCGCCAAAAGTTTCCCTGGCATAACGGCACTAAAATCGGATTATCATCAAGAATGATCTACTGGTTTGTGCAAGAAAGCACCTGCATTTGCGTCAATCTTGAAACGAACTCACGCCTGGTGCTGGAAGACTTAAGTGCAGACATTTTCCACCTGCTGACACGGCAGTGCAACCGCTCCGAGATCATCGAATCAATCAGTCAACAGTTTGATATCGACAAGGAGGCAATAGCTTCAGATCTAGACGAATTGATCCAGCAGTTGATAGACAATCAAATTTTGTCAGCAAATCAGCACTCACCGAACCACTCTGAAAGCCATTTCTCAAAATAATCACCATCACAGTCTCGAACCAATAAACGAGGCAATTGAAAGCGGTCGGTGCCGGGCCAGATCGCTTCGGGAATGTTCGAACATGCGTATTTATATGAAAGTTGCTTCGCTATCGATACAGTTTCGGAAGTATAGTCCGCTCTTGTGCCATAAGGATAGGCAAACCCATCAATGGAGTGACCCACCACGTCCTCCAGAAATTGCTTGCTCTCCCTGAGTTCGAAGGTTTGTTCAGCGATAGACAAACGGGAGAGTACTGGATGGTTAACCGTATGAGAACCGAGTTCGATCAGACTAGACTTAGACAGCTCCACAATCTCATCAACGGTCAATGATTGGCAAGGTGACGCAAGAGGGTTCGATCCAGCAACGGGATTCGACCCATCAGGAGGATTCAATCCGGCAAGAGATTTTAGCTCATCCAGAACTCTCGCACGCTCTCGCTCTGTTGCATCGCGCAAAAATCGGGTAACTTCGCGATAGATTTCATGTCGAGGGCCGGGGTCGTGCTCGCACAATAGATTCCAACCGCCGAGCACATTAGAGAGACCATTCAAAGATTGCCCATTAGAAGTGTTATTAGAAGCCGTGGACGACTCATTCAAATTCCACTCTCGCATCTCGCTCAAGTTTAATCTGACCTGATCCGGCAATGCAATCGCACCAAATATGATGCTTTCTACTTCACTCCACCAGAAAGGTGTGCGATGCTGGACCATCCCGGTGCTTATAAAGACTGTAGCCGGCACCTCATACTTGGTCAGAATTGGCAAAGCTGCAGTCAAATTGTCGGCATATCCATCGTCAAACGTGATCACAACTGAATTAGTTGTGAATGCCTCTTTACCGCCATCCAGCGCAGAACAATTGAGAGCACGATATTTCTGTCTCAGAACTTCAAGATGTTCACGGAAATGTGCTGGCGCCACCGATAACAATTGAGGATCTGCATCGGTATCGCTGATTCGATGATAGAGCAACATCAAAACACGAGGAGCTTGAAGGCTGCGCAAGAATGGTGGTGCTGCCTGCATCTCGATCATTCTTGAAGGCGCTCCCATTGACTACCACAGCCGACTCAAGAGGTAATTGTCGCAGATTGCCCGCGTATAAAGTTTTTAAGAGGCGCAGAAGTCCAGACAAATTCTGTCTGATTATCACTAAAATGGTCACACTGAATTCTGGACATTATTATGGAATCTAAAAACAACAAAATACTCATCTTCTCTGACGGCGCATGCTCAGGCAATCCAGGCCCAGGTGGATGGGGTGCGATAGTGCTTCTGCCAGACGGCACGGTGCATGAGCTCGGTGGCGGCAATCCATCGACAACCAACAATCGCATGGAAATGGCGGCAGTCTTCAAGGCTTTGAGTCTACTGAATCTCGAAGAGATGCACGATATTACCGTTTACACCGATTCTGTATATCTAATAAATGGCATCACGAAGTGGATAAAAGGCTGGAAATACAGGGGATGGAAAACCTCTACAGGTGGGGATGTACTCAACCGGGACCTCTGGGAAGAACTGTCCAAACTGGTCAGCAATCTGGAGCCGTCACGTATTGCGTGGAAGTGGGTAAGAGGACACGACGGCAATCCAGGCAACGAAAGATGTGATCAGATAGCCGTTGCCTTTTCGAAAGCTAAACGCGAACCGCTCTATGTTGGCCCGGTCGACGCTTATTTCGTCGACCTCACCGAGTTACCCGAAGAACAACCATTACCCGAGCCAAAGGGCACTGGCACCAATAATGGTGCCTCGAAGGGCGCTTACAAAACTGCCTCGGCAGGTGGTACAGCTTACTACATTAGTTATCTGAACGGCGTTGTCGAGACTCATTCAACCTGGGCAGAATGCCAGAAACGGGTGCATGGAAAACCCGCCAAATTCAAAAAGGTCAAATCAAAACAAGAAGAGCTGGACACCCTTAAAGGATGGGGTGCCGGCTAAATCTACCAGGCTTGATCTTCCCAATCAGTTAGTTCAGCACGGTTTATCAGACCGCGCCGAAAGGCTATGTTTAGAGCACGACAGCGATGATTGTATTCATCTTCGTCTGAAGCTCCTTTACTGGAAATACCGAACTTTGTGTACAAACATTTAAGACGAGCTTGGACTGCCTTCTCAGTGATATACAAACGCTTCGCGGTAGCTTTATCAGTAAACCCGAGTGCGATACAAATCAGCACCTCAAATTCAGCTTCGGTCAATCCAGTAGCACCACTTTCGGTGCGGCGAATAATTCTCTGAATGCGCGGATGAATCCAGCAGTCACCACTCAGAACGGCCTTAGTAGCGTCAATGACTTGCTGATCTGTGGAATCCTTCAAAACATATCCAAATGCGCCATCCGGAGGAACAAGCTTCCATAGCTTGCGCACGAATATTTCATCAGAATGATTGGATAAGATTATTACGCCCGTCTGAGGCATTTCCTTCAATATCTGTTCGGCCGATTTGATTCCAGAAAGCACCGGCATCTCGATATCGAGAAAAACAAGCGGTGGCTTATGCTCTCGAACAAGCTCAAGCGCGCGTTGACCATCAGCCGCCTCATAAAATGGTGAAAGCGATTCAAGGTTTTTCGAGAGCAACTCTCTCAGCCAGACACGCTCCCGCTCCTGATCGTCGGCTATTACAATGCCCAATAGAGAACGCTCCGAAGTTAGCGAGACAACCTTATACATGTCATTGTAACCTGTTTAAAATCTGCTTACTAATCTGCTTGAGCGTAGTGAAGACTCCAGGTCCCGTAGAAGCAATGGATTCAAAGGAAACCACTTTACCTGTTGGATTCAAATCACTCTCCATCATCTCAAGACTCATAGCACTTGTGAGATCCCGTTTGTTGTATTGCAACACATAGGGAACTGACTGTAACGATAAGCCATAGCTTTCAAGATTCTCTTTCATGTTTTCTAGAGCATCGATATTTTCCTGACGTCTGACGATATCAGAGTCAGCCACGAAAATAATTCCGTCGGCGCCGTTTAAAATAAGCTTGCGGCTGGCGTTGTATTCAACCTGTCCGGGAACTGTATACATCGAAAAGCGTGTTTTGAAACCTTGAACGGTGCCCAGGTCTAATCCAAAATAGTCAAAGAACAGCGTTCGTTCAGTCTCAGTAGCAAGACTGATAAAATCTCCGCGCGTCTGAGGCGCCAGCTGACTGTATATAAACTTCAAGTTTGCGGTTTTGCCACCAAGACCGGTGCCATAATAAACGATCTTACAGTTAATTTCTCTAGTGAACAGATTTATCATTGCCATGGTTAATCCTCGTGCTGCAACGCAGCAGTGAGCCGCCGCCCGCGCTGCTGCGGTCAGAGACTAGCTATTGAACTCCACTACTGCAATTATTTCACCTTCGAAATAAGCACGGTATGTGGTGCCTCTTAAAACTCACCTGGGGTCCACCCTAACCAGTCAACCGGAAAGAAGTTGAATACAGATAGAAACTTTGGTGCCAGTTGGAAACGACATAGCACTTGTCCAATTGACTTCAGCGCCGATTGCTGAAGCACGCTCGCGAATATTCTTCAGCCCACGCGACAAGGTATTACGCGTGTCTCGAATGCCGCGTCCATTATCCTCTATCGAAACAATCAAGCTGCCGGCTCTTTCTTCTACGAGAACAGTTGTATGAGTCGCGCCGGAATGTTTCTCGATGTTGTTGAGGGCTTCCTGGGTAACACGATATATGGCGAATTTTGCCTCGTCTGAAATTTCAATGCGATCACGCTGAAGATTCGAATAGACAATTGCTTCTATCAAACTGGCGCGGCGAAATCTGTCGACAAGAGCCTGGATAGATGGAATCAAGCCTGCCTCGGTCAACAATCGCGGATGCAGATCAGACATCACCGCACTGACGCCAGCAGCAATTAACTCCATTCTCCCAGTCACATCTTGAACCACTAATTGATCGCCTAAGTTGCCAGCGAGAAGCACAATATTTTCCAGGCGAGGAAGAATGAATCGATCAATCTCATCTGAAATATTCTTGCGTTCGGCGCCGACCGCCAGGCTTTCAAAAAGCGCTCTGTCTCGGTTAATCAAACGAGCCCACTCGTCTTTAGCGTGCGCGAGAATAATATCTAATTCGGATAGTCTCGCTTGAGACAATTCATCAACATCGAACTCTTCACTAGCCATCACAGGCGATGCTTCCTCAGATATCGAAATCACCAGGTCGTTTGGAAACTGGTCGCGAGCCCCCAGTGAATCAAGTTGCACGCTAGCCCCGGCAAGAGAGCACCAGGCTTCAAATGCGTCAAAATCTGCTCTCTCCGCAGTAATCCACTGTGCGGAGGAAACGAGCTTATCGGCACAGCGAATCGTGATAACACTTTGGTCGTTGATACGCTGATATTGGATCATAAGCATGTCATTTTCGGATTCGACAAACATCTTCAAAAGCGCTTGAATGGCGCGATACACACAGAGTTGCTGCAGTCTGGATAATTGACATTCTTCAGCTTGTTCAAAGAACAAAATAAGACGTCCGCACCGCCTCATGTAACGCTTGCAGATATTGTCGATGGCTGGAAGCAACCCTAACTCTTCCAGATCTACTGGATGCAACTCGCCCAGCAAATCACGAAAGGCTGAGATGGATTGATGAACCTCGTCCACCAGAGCAGCGCAACTCGATGCAGCGGCGCTGGATGCAGCAGCATTGGATTCAGCGACGTTGGATGCAGCGCTGCCGGGTAAGCCCAGGTTTGGCGTACCGCCAGTTTGGGCTTGAACAGAGCGAATCAAACGTGCCAGCAATGGCAAACTCTCATCGTGCAATTCTTTTGCAACCCGATGTCGCTCTGCTTCAACAGCTGCAAACTCAAATTCAAATTGAATCATACGAGCTTCTGCATTCCAACGCGAACCAATATGACGGGCACGCGCCGCTATAGCAGATTTACTCGTCGCAGAGGTCGGCGGTGCCTGACTCTCAGCCAACGAAGAGCTTATCCTGGTTCGCACCAAAAGAGCCGAATACTCCGCCCATAATTTTTTCATCGTCAAAAGCGATTGCAGTCGCGGCGGAAGTGCGACCATCGAAGTTTGCTCACATTGCAAGGGGCGCTGCAAACGTCGCCTCCAATCACCCACCAATGCCAATTCGATTCTCTCACAAGACGGCAAGCTGTGAACTGGGAGGGCAAGCAGGAGGCACCTGGGGTTCACCCCAGGTCGCCATAGACCAGCTACGGCCTTGCACAACGACCAGGAAACGGCGACTTAGCGAACCTGGACCTTAACCTATAATGGAATAATCTGGTAAACGGAACAATCTGGCGGCGACAATCGACACAGACATGCAATTTCAGATTCTCCTTTTCGACGGCTTTGAAGAAATGGATGTCTTCGGCGTTTTCGAACCGCTGAGAATGGCTGATTTGCAGGTCAAGCTGGTCAGCCTTCACCCGAAAGAATATGTCACCGGCTTTTACGGCACCCGCGTCATTCCTGACACATTGCTGGATGTAACCAATGCGCCGGATGTATTAATCGTGCCAGGCGGTGGGTGGATAAATCAATCACCGGCTGGAGCCTGGGCAGAGTCGGAAAAAGGAACCATACTGGCGGCACTCCAGCAGTTCAGTCAGGAGGGATGCATTCTCGCTTCCGTCTGCGCTGGGGCGATGTTGCTTGCCAAAGCAGGATTGCTCACAGACCGGGCTGCTACCACTAATCTGTCTTTGCTGGACGAGCTGTGGCAAGAGCAAGTGAACGTCATACAAGCGAGAGTTGTTGACGACGGCGACATTATCACCGCAGGCGGTATCACCAGCAGCCTCGACCTCGGCGTCTGGTTGGTACAACGTTTTCTTGGTGCAGACAAAGCGTTAGAAGTTTCGCGCAAGCTGGAATTTGAACCGCGTGGTTGCGTTTGGCAACAAAGCAAGTCAAATCACTGATTGGTCCACTACTGTTCGTAGTGCTCAAGCAGGTGCCGGACTGGATGCAAAATTCCAAATTCCGGGAATGAAACAATTTACCTTGACCCAGGCGGCGGAGAAAATCAATGAGCGAATCATGGTCAGCCCTAACGCACAGTGCCGAATCCGCGGCGCGTGGTGGCAAATACAACGAGGCAAAAGAGTTTTACAAGCAGGCGATGGCAGACGCAGACTCACGGCATGACTTGCTCCAGGCTTACTACACAAGATGCAACTATGCAGCTCTGCTGAGACTTTTAGAAGAGTATGCAGAGGCTGAACAACTGTTGCGGGTAGCGACCCAAATGCGGCACGACTATCCGCAACAATTGGCGCTAGATCCAGTCACCCCCTTGACCGACCTGGAAAGAATTCTAGTGAAGCAAAATAGATTGGCCGACCTGGAGCAAGTTCATCGTGCGGATGCGGACCGAATGTTCAACACCTACGGAAGAGACTCGCACGAATTCAAAATGAGTCTGATGAATCTTGCTACGACCTACGGCACTCATTTTAAGGACATGGATAGGTGTAGAGCATATTTTCGAGAAATTCTTGACTGGTCGAAAACTGCAGAACCAATCACGCGAAAAATGATCTACATGCATTATGACAAGGTGCTGCGTTCCGCCGGACTCAATGCGGAAGCAGATCTGGCGCAGCAAGAACTGGCAGCCTTGCAACAAACCAACTAGACGCCTCTTGTTAATTGCCAGTCAAATTTGAAAGTCATGTCTAATGTAATGACTTCAGCGAGCTAGGTAAGGGTGAGCACACATTGCTGTGTTCCTTGCAAACCGCTGCAGTTCGGCCCATTACTTACACCCCTGAAGCCCAGTGACGAAACCGAACTCAACGAGTCGACACATCGCACTTGATACGGTGCGTTTTTAGAGCACAAGCCACTTCACATTCACTTCACATAGGCGCCAAAGCATTGATGCCCAAGGGTTTTCGGACGCCCTCAATCCTTTCGAGCGAAATCTTACAAAACGACCAAACGGTGCAGAATCTCAAAATGTATAGCCGATCACTATAAAGATATAGCAATCACCAAAGGCACTGTTGATCAACAATAATGACGCTCTTGTCTCCTCAGGTATTACGTTATGTCCAATATCGATAAAATTCTGAATTGCTGCCATTGCAACTCCGCCTTTGTGTTCACGAGTGGCGAGCAAGACTTCTTCAAGGCCAAAGGTCTTACGAACGAGCCAAAACGTTGTCCTAACTGTCGAATCTTGGTTAGAGTTCAACGCAGCGGAAAAGACGTAGGTACAACGGCCGAAGTCGCCTGTGCAGACTGCGGAAGCCAAACTAGAGTGCCTTTCCAGCCGAAAGGTTATAGACCGGTCTACTGTAGTGCCTGCCTCAGAACCAGAAAAGACGACCTGGCAGTTGCAAACGTCTGAAACTAGCAAGACCGAAACTAGTAGACCCCCCAGCCACGCCGCGGTTCACTTCAATTACGAATTGCTGCACGCCGTGCAGACCTAATGACAATCCCCATCACCGGAACCTGACCCGGAGGATGGGGATTCGTGTATTACTGACCCGCCCCCTTTAGCGACTCCAGCAATGAGAAGCTCAAGATGTTAGACCCGACCTGGAAATTAGTCTGCTACGCCCAAAACTGACAACGATTCTGTTAACTGGTTGTTATTTAGCACCTCCATACTCCTTGCCATAGACCTCTCAATGACAAAAGGTCGTGGACGTCGCCGATTCTAATGGCATCCAAGGAGCAAGCAAGATGAGACAGTTCGATAAACAACCAGCCGCTCAAGTTGACGACCTCGCGCAGAAGGTAACAGAGCAAGTTTCGAAAGGTCAACTCGACAGTGCATACGCAATGATGAAAACGGAGTTGCACGCTGAGTTTTCTACGATGCCTCTAGAAGAAAAACGTCAAACATGGAACGCCCTCTCGCAAAAACTAGAGGACAATGGCGTACTGCCAAAGCTTGCCGCCGCATGGTTAGCTGATCTGAGTCATGAATTTCCAAAAGGCACTGATGTTTCGTTCACAAAGAGTCAGTTGGACTCAATTGCAAAAAATGCGCTCGATCCGTTCTACTCAGGCTTTGCAAGCGAAATGTCCAAACAGTTCGATGTAGCCTCGAGACTGGGAAAAGACGACAATAAAATTGATGCCAGTGAAGTTGCGTCCTTCAAAGATCGACAATTACAGGCAAGTTCCGAGAAATTTGCAGAGAACGTCGTAAAAAACGTCGAAAAGTATGCGGCAACCTCTCCCACAGAAGCTTACACGTACTTGTCTTCAGTCATCTTCGATAGAACAAAACGTGAAACCCCAGAAGAAGAAGCTGCGACATGGAAAAACATTGACGAAAAATTGAACGCCAAAGGTTTGATACCAAAACTTTCAATGGGCTTTCTTGATGCCAATTTCCATGATAATCCTGTGACGCAATCGCAAATGGCAAGCATTGAGAAAGGCAGCCCCAACCTGTTGACGAAAGAATTAACGGGCTTCATTGTCGATGCATTCCCCAAAATTGGCACGGTTGACTATCGCTTAGACGAAATATCAGCAGCAGAGCGGAAGCTTTACACGCAAAAGCTCAGCGATAAACAGTAGACTTCGCAAAGGTTTCGGGTACCGGCGGCACCATTGAAATTCAATGGTGCCTGTCCGTTTGTCCAGACACTTATTTGCGACACGCACTACATTCAGTACTAAAATCGAAAGAAAAATTTGAGCTGTCATTAAGATATGACAGAAAGACAACTGAAGGGTATTCCTCGACAACCGGGGGAAATGTTTTAGCCGAAACCCAAAAACTGTTTAAACCGCCGTCTAACGCCCGACTCTCCAACAGAACAGCGTCGGAATAGAGTGGGAACATTAAACGAGCAGCCAAATGACAAGGACAGGCTTGAATAAAAGCACTCAAATTTGTAGGAGGCGATGCACTAAAAATCAACTTCCGGGGAATATATAGATCGTGCCCGACTGCCCATCGACCGAGCCCAAGTGTCCGATTTTGTGTTTTTTACTGTCAGCTCAAAGGAAAATTCGATATAACTGGCGGTTCGAAGATTCCGAGTCTTTGAGCTGACTGGTCGTATACTGATTAAAGTGGCTATATTTTGGAACCTATGGAAGAGTCCTGGCAAACCTACAAAACCCTGGGAGAACGGGCTACCGGTTCTTTGAACTACCCATATGCCGAGGCGATGTGGGCTATGGCCGTCCTTATCGCTGAAGAATTCGGGGAAAAAGACCCTCGGTACTGCTTTTCCATAGACTGGCTCAGCCATGTTCTTCTCAAGCAACAAAAATACGCCCTGGCGGAAAGATTTCTCAGCCGCTCCTGGCGCTTGAAGACCAAAGTGTTAGGCTCGAGCCAGCTGGAGTTAGCCAGAACTTTGAATACTATTGCCGAGCTGTACTACCTGCAAGGCAAGTTTGCCGATGCGGAACAGATCTGCCGACGCGTTTATGAAGTGTATGTCCAACAATACGGACCAGACCATCCGAATACCCAGACGGCTCTCAGCAACGCCACTTTGCTGGAGCAGACCAATGCCGCTCGCAATGCGGCGGCTGCCGCCTCGGCACAGGTAGCGGCAGGAGTACAGGCACAAGCTCAACCGGTCGGAGTCGGCACACACGCACAAGCCGTTCAATCGGCTTCTTCAGGCTATCCCACAGTACAAGCAGCCCAACAACAATCTCAACAGGTAGCGCAACCTGTCGCACCAACCCGGCCTCAACCAATTAAACCAACCAGTGAAAGGCGAAAACTAGACGTCTGCGAAAGCTGCGGACAACCGATCGAGGGTGAAGAGTGCGTGCGCTGTACCAGCACAACATTGCGAGTCTATCGTATGGACGAAAGACTGACCTGAGATGCAGCACTGCATTTAGTATCACAACAGTCGGCAGCAATCGAGCACCTGCACAGTCGCAACGGATGAGCACACTACCGTTCGTACTTACGCTAAACGCCATCTACTGATTAATCATAAACGTTGCGAAGTCAGCAAAAAAGGTCATCAAAGCCTCTTTGTGATCCGAAAATTCAGGCACGCAATTAAGTGCTTCCGTCATGTTGTGCATCCAGGCGTCACGCTCCGGCACACCAATACGAAAAGGCAAATGCCTGGCTCGCATGCGCGGATGACCACGCTCATTGCTATAGGTCGTGGCGCCGCCGGTTCTCTGAATCAGAAACAGCGTCAGCTTCCTCTTAGCATCGGTCAGATCAGCCGGGTACATGGGACGTAGCAGCTTATCTTGCTCGATCCGAGAATAAAACTCATCGACGAGCTTGTAATATGGTGCTGTATCGCCAAGTTCTTGGTATATATGTGCGATTGGGTCTATCATGCGCCACATTCTAACGCATTGGCGCTCTGGGACCCTGAAAGCTCGGCTCTAGACTAAATATTGGTAACGCACGTGGACGACAAACAACCGATCAGGCTGGATCAATTTCTAAAACTTGTCAATGCAGTTGGTTCAGGAGGCGAAGCTAAACATCTCGTGCAAAGCGGATTAGTGCGCGTCAACAATGAGGTCGAAACACGTCGCGGACGAAAGCTCACAAATGGTGATGTTGTGCGGCTTACCGATACTGACTACGTTGTGAATATAGAGCAGCAATAGCATATGCCAGAGCAGCAATAGTATTGTATATGGTGCATGAGCGAGCGACACTCGCCTCGCTCGCAGAATGCAGTCACACTTGCAATCAAGACCCAGTGGGTCAAGTCCAAATACGATGCGTCATCTGAGGACCGGCAAACGTCACACGCTAACCTGTTTGTGGCGAAGCCTTTTCTAGAAGCTTAAGCGCACTAGAATTAAATCCTCTCCTCTTGTCTCGCTAAAAGAGCGGGAGAGCGCCCACAAAGTTCCGAAACCTAAAGCCGAGCAGCCGCCAACGAAATCTTAGACTGTAAGCCAGGGTCTGGAATTTGGGAATGAAATGGGTTACATATGGTAAGCAATGAGCGAACGAACCAGAGCGAGTATTATGCAAACTAGAACATTCGGACAAACTGGCGAAATGGTACCAATCATCGGGCAAGGTACATGGAAGTTTCCCACTGATAAGAATGAGTTCGACGGAGCTGTCAAAGCGCTCCGCCATGGGTTTGAGTTGGGAATGACCCATATCGACACAGCTGAGATGTATAAGTCCGAAGACGTGGTCGGTCAAGCCATCAGAAACATCCCAAGAGAAAAGCTTTTTATCGTCAGTAAGGTAATGCCGTCAAACGCCAGCTTTCACGGCACAATTGAAGCGTGCGAGCAATCATTGAAGCGACTTGGAACAGACTATCTTGACTGCTATTTGCTGCACTGGCGCGGCTCGATTCCATTAAAAGAGACCATCAAGGGGTTGGAAAAGCTGATTGACGACGGAAAAATCCGCTCCATGGGCGTCAGTAACTTCGACGTCTATGACATGGAAGAAGCGCTTGGAATCGCCACCCATCCCATTGCTTGCAACCAAATTCTCTACAATATCTTTACGCGCGGGCCGGAGCGGCAGCTCATGCCCCTATGCGCCGCCAAAAAGATTGCCATAGTAGCGTACACACCATTTGGTGAAAAAACCGTTCCGCCTAAAGGCACCGAGGGTGGTGATGTTCTGCACGAAATAGCCGCTAAGCATGGCACCACGGTCAGACAAGTGTTGCTCGCCTTCACAGTGCGCGACCACAACGTTTTTACAATCCCCAAAGCCGCCAAAGAGAACCACGTCAGCGAAAATGCCGGAGCAGCAGACATCGTTCTAACCGAAGACGACATCAAGAAAATCGACCACGCATTCCCTGCTCCAAAAAATCCTGTCTCGCTGGAAATGAATTAGCAACTGATGATTAAACCGCGCCTGAGCTTCTGGCAGATCTGGAATATGAATTTCGGATTCTTGGGAATTCAGTTCGGGTGGGGTCTTCAGTTAGCCAATATGAGCGCCATTTACACCAAGCTTGGTGCATCGCCCGACAGCATTCCCATACTCTGGTTGGCAGGTCCGATTACTGGATTGCTTGTTCAGCCCCTGATTGGAGCCATGAGCGATAGGACCTGGAACAAGCTGGGCAGGCGTAAACCATACTTTCTCGTCGGAGCGATACTGGCAAGCATTGCTCTCTTCCTGATGCCTGATTCGCCCGCTCTATGGGCAGCGGCGTCGCTGCTCTGGATTCTCGACGCCAGCATAAACATCAGCATGGAGCCTTTCCGGGCATTTGTTTCAGACAAGTTGAACAGCGATCAGAGCACGACCGGCTTTATCATGCAGAGTTTCTTCATTGGCATCGGCGCTACACTGGCAAACGCTCTGCCGCTGATATTCAGCAATCTGGGCATGAAAGGACTGGCCTCAAACGGAGTGCCACTAACCGTGGTGCTATCATTCCGCATCGGAGCGGCTATGTTTCTCTTGTGCGTACTCTGGACTATTTTTTCGTCATCCGAATATCCGCCCGAAGATATGGAAGAGTTCAATCGAAAACGGGCTCAAAATCCAGGGTTTGGCGGACTCGTCAAAGAAGTCGTGCAAGAAATTCCTCAAGCCGTAAAAGAAATGCCAACCACTATGAAACAACTGGCTCTGGTGCAGATTTTTACATGGCTTGGTTTGTTTTGCATGTGGATGTTCTTTGGACTGACCACCGCTTATCACGTTTTCAACGCGCCTGATGCCAAATCAGAGTTATTCGATAAAGGCATCGAATGGGCGGGATGGTGCTTTGCCATCTATTCGATTGTCTGCTTCATCGTCGCCTTTGTCTTTCCGAAACTGGCTGAGCTAACAAGCCGAAAACTCTTGCACGGTGTGTCGCTTGTGCTGGGCGGGCTGAGCCTGATCTCAGTCTATTTCATTCATGACCCAGCCACACTCCAATTTTCTATGATCGGCGTAGGCATAGCCTGGGCATCTATTCTTTCCATGCCCTATGCAATACTCGCCGGAGCCATTCCAGCGGACCGAACTGGCGTTTATATGGGCGTTTTCAACTTCTTTATAGTGATTCCGGAGATTATCGCCTCACTCTGCTTTCAACCGCTAGTCAAGAATGTCTTTCACGACAATCCACTTTATGTGGTCATCATGGGCGGTGTGTCAATGCTGCTCGCAGCAGCACTGGTAACGCGCGTTCAAGACAATGCGCCAAAAACAATGGCTTCGGTTTCTGCCGGTCACTGAAGCTTACGTATTGAAGGACTCGTAGCTTACGTCTCGAAAAACCTATAGCTTACAGCTCGAAAGACCTATAGCTTAAGTCTCGAAAGACTTATAGCTCACGTCTCGAAAGACTTATAGCTCACGTCTCGAAAGACTTATAGCTTAAGTCTCGAAAGACTTGTAGCTTAAGTCTCGAAAAACTTTTTGCCGGCGTGGGCAACAGCCGTGTCTTGCTCGCCGGTTCCGCCGCTGACTCCGAGCCCACCCACAACTTTGCCGTTTTTCAACAACGGCACGCCACCAGCAAACAACATAATGCGTCCATGATTAGAGTTGTGAATACCGTAAAACTGTTTTCCGGGCTGAGACTCTTTTCCCAGATCTTCTGTGGAAATGTCGAAACAGCGCGCAGTGAAAGCCTTACTGATAGAAATATCAATGCTGCCAAGCCAGGCATTATCCATTCTGATATGTGCGACTAAATTTCCACCGGCATCGACAACAGCTATGTTCATCGGCTGTTTGATGTCAATTGCTTTCCGCTCGCAAATGTCGATGACGGCGCGAGCTTCAGCGAGTGAAATGGTTTCAATAGTATTAGTCATTGGTTGCCTCAAGAGGATGGGGAAAATATTTTACAGCCTCAGAGCACGCCGGGTGTTCAGTCCAGTTTCAACTGTTACTCAACTCGCGAATCACCTCGGCAATACCGACGACAACTCGCGCAAGGCTGTCATAATCGACCTTATCGGGAGTGTCTTCTTTGGTGTGATAATGAGGATAACGATAAAAAGCTGTATCCGTAATCATCAATGCGGGATAGTCATACTTCCAGAAGGCAGCATGATCTGAGTAGGCAACGCCGCGAATTGACTCGGGCACAGCCACTTTCTCACAAGGAAAGTGCGTCGCTTTTCGGAAAAGTTTCGTAAAACGATTGAGCAATCTTCGCGACTTCATGTTTGACACGAAGGCGATGAAATCACCTTGCTTCGGATAAACAAGTCCAAAAACATCATGGGGGAATGACTGGCTGCCTGGAGCGTCCGAATAGTATCCCATCGTCTCCATCGACAACATGGCAATAACCTTTTCAGCACGCTCGTGGCAAACGTTGGCGTATTGCTGAGCGCCCCAGTCATCGGTTCCGAAAAACGGTGGCTCCTCATTAGTAAAAGCAATAAACCGGATTGTTCGCTTGGACTCGAACTTAGCCAGCAACCGCGCCAGCTCTAACAAAGCCCCGACACCACTGCCATTGTCATTCGCAGCTGGGCAATCATAGACTGAGTCGTAGTGAGCCCCGAGAATAATGATCTCTTGAGGTTTCTCCGTGCCTTTCAACTCAGCGATGATGTTACGCGTACAAACTTTGTTCAGCACAGTCGTAGTGGCGTCACCACTGCCGCCAACAGACGTGGAAACATGCGCCATGAAATCTTGTTGGCTGCGGTTGTAATTAAACTCAGCCAGGCACTGCTCGATATACTGTGCAGCTTTCTCCAAGCCATCGGGATTGCTAGTTAAGCTGCGAGCTCCAATAATTCCTGCCAGCATCAAAATATGGGCACGCAGTTTCGCGCTGACCAGATTTTCTGATGTGCTCAACGGAGCCAGGGATTCACGACGAGATTTCTGAGCCATTAGCGATTGCCTCTGCTTCAATTTCGACCAACATATCCGGCGAAATCAGTTTTGCTACCTCGACCATCGAAGTAGCAGGACGAATTTCACGAAAGAACTCTCCATGCGCTTTTCCAACTTCCTCCCAATGGGAAATATTGGTTACATAAATCCGCGTTCTGACGACATCCGACATACTGCCACCAAGGGCGGTGAGAGCAGATTGAATGTTTTTTAGAATTTGAACAGTTTGGGCATAGGAATCGCCGACGCCGACTATTTTTCCATCAGAATCAGTAGCAGTGGTTCCTGATACATGTATGGTATTACCCACGCGAACAGCTCTGGAATAGCCCACAATAGGCTCCCACTTAGTGCCGGTTGAATGATTCTGCCGCTTCATTTGCACGTCTTCTCTTGTAGCTCCTGGTGGAGTCAATCCCCATGACCAGATTCAAGTCAATGGGGTCACCGCAACAGATTATAGTTGTCCGGAGCGGGCAAAGTCTGACAGTAAAGATTTCGGTATCGATTTCGCAAAAGTGCTTACTATTTCTTGCGTCCGATCTGAGCGACAGCAGCCGCGGCGAGACCGCCCAGGATATAGAGACCAACTGTCGTTACGGCAGTAGACCTGGTTCGCTTTGTCAGAAGAGCAGCGTCTTTGCCCAGACCGACTTTCTCCGGCATGGTCACCACGCCTACACCAGCCATTAGACCAACATTCACACCCTTGAACCATGCACCGAACCCGGGTTTCGCCCCGACGCCACTATACATAAGGGTGTTCGAAACAATATCAGTGACCAGAGCATATTTCTTCAATGTGGAACCTGATGGTGGCTCCAGCCCAAACGCCGTCATCACTTTGGAAACGCCGCGCATGCCCAATATATCCAATCGCGGTGCTTCCGGCTGCGATTTGCGCACCAATTCATGAGCTACAGTCAGCACACAGGCTCCAGCTAATCCATTAATCAAGGCTCTGATCATGTTTTTAATTCCAATTTGGGTTTCTATTGAGTGTATTTCTCATCCAGACGAGAGATAAGAGTGAAAGTTTCACTGATCCATGTAAACGAGATGCACGTGGAAGTCCTGACAGTTGTAGACAACATCGCTTGACTATTCCGCCCGCCTCGCCCTCTATATTACGCTGTTTTGACAGGTCAAGATTCAAGCCCTATAGAATTGAATTAGTCACGATTCACCGAAAGATCATTAAAGAAACCCATAACGCTGCAGATGATACTAAAAGCAATACCGGAGTAATAAACAACCCGATTTTAAAGAATGCGAAAGCGCTCAGATGCGCCCCTTTCTTTCGCGCCGTTGAGATCACCAGCATGGTAGCAAGAGAGCCGGCCACAGTCAGATTAGGACCGAGGTTGCAACCCAGCAGAGCACCATACTGAGCGGCTATAGGAGCATGCGAATGACCGAGAACAGAAATTGCCAGCAGTGCCATAGGAATATTATTAATGACGTTGCTGCCCAGGGCGGCACCAAAAGCGGTGACTAAAATTTGCATAAACGGATTGGTGCCAAGCGTATTCAACTGTGCTGCGGCAAATTCTGACAGACCCAAATTCTCAACGCCTCGAATGACCACGAAAAGCCCAGCCACAAAAGGAAAGAGCGACCAGGGAATATCTTTCGACAATATCGAAAAATCAAGTTGTCTGCGAACTATTCCCACCGCGCCCAGCAACACACACCCCAAAGATGCAATCACATATGGTTGCACCCGAAAAATCGAGCCGGCAAAATAACCAATTAGAACAAGCAGGAAAACAACTAAAGAAGCCCGGAAATATACGACATCTTTAACGGCTGACTTCGGGTCTGGAAGCTCACCCGCATCAAAAGCAGCAGGAAGATCCATTTTGAACACGAGCAACAACAGCAGATAATTCGTTAATAAAGCCACAATTTGAGGCAAAATCATCACAATTGAAAACCGTGCAAAGTCATAGTGAAACGCACTCTGAAACAGCAAATTAGTTAGATTGCTGACCGGCAAAAGCAAAGAGCCTGTGTTCGATACAAAAACACAGGCAACCAGAAAAGCTGTCGATTTCAAATTCAAGTGTCGAACGAAAGACAGTACGACTGGTGTCAAAATTATGGCCGTTGTGTCCAACGAGAGCAGCGCTGTCGTAGCTCCACCGAGAAGGAAGACATTAAGGTAAAGCCTTGTGCCACTGCCTTTTGACATTCTTGTGGTGTGCAAAGCGGCCCACTCGAAAAATCCAGCTTTATCCAACAAACCGGAAAAAAGACAAAGCGCCAGTAGAAAAACTAGAACGCTTGAACCGTCAGATATCGTTTGCACCGCCTGACTGACATTTTCCAGACCCAGTAAAAGCATGAGAGAACCGCCCAGCACAGTCGCCCACGACTCATCCATACCGCGCGGCTTCGTCAGCACCAGAACAAGCGTGAGAGCAAATACTGAGAGGGTTACGACCAGGTGAAGATTTGCCGGAATTACCATTACAGCTCGCAAAATCTCCACAAAGTATCACCAAAGTACTGATGATACAAACTGATCCAAGATGTCACAGTAGGCGTCTCAATGGCGGCAGTTTATAGCGGTCTTTGCGATAATTGTTGAGATCGAAGGGAAACTATGAACGAAATTCAGTACATTAACTGGTGGATTGGCGAGAACCGCACCAGAGAATCAAAAGATTTGAACATCGGCGGAATCACTGTACGCGTCAACAAGGACGTGTTCTCGCCGGATCCTGAGATGACTAACTCATCATTGATTCTGTTGAAAAGTCTGCCCGACCTGGAAGGCAAATCGGTGCTCGATATCGGCACAGGTTGCGGAGTGCTTGCCGTATATGCAGCGCTGAACGGTGCCTCGAGAGTTACGGCGTTAGATATCGACCCGAACGCCATTGCCAACACGGCCGAAAACGTCGAGCGTCTCGGACTTCAAAATATCGTCGAAGTGGTGCAGGCGAATCTGTTCGACGGAGTGACAAAGCGCTACGACCTGATCGTCGCCAATTTGCCCATTTTGGGCGCAGTCTGGAACGACCTGACCGGTCCGGTCTCGAAAGTGTACGAACGCTTCCTCAGTGAGTATGATCGTTATCTCGAGCATCCCAATGGACGAGTACTTATGGGCTTCGCTTCTTTCGGCGACCTCGATAGCATTCTCGGCATGATCTCCGCCGCCCCATATTTAGTGTCAAAAAAATCTGAAACCAAATTTGGTGTGGAGTGGTTCGTCTTTGAATTCAGCGCCCTGCCTGACCAAGCCAACTGACTCGTTAGAGTCCCTCTAAAAAACGCTCCTCGTAGATAGCACTGTATGCAAATTGACCTTCGACACATTTGTTCGGTTGCAGCCGCAACAAGGTCTTTCGAGCCCGTGATGACACATACGGGTTCTCGTCATCGCACAGTTTTTCCAGCAACTCACTGTCTATATTGTGATTCTCAGCCATGGAGTAGCGCACATCGGGAGACTCATCCTGGAGAAGGAAGCGCAAAACATCGATGGGTGTGCGGGGATTTTCGGAAACGGCGCAGCGCACATCAGAATCGAGATGCATCGCCAGCCTTACGAGCGTGCGGACTTCAACGTTTCGATGCTCGGCGACACGCTCGAGAAGGAAAGCAGGAAGAACATCACAAAGCTCGTGCAGAACCTCACCCGTGGTATTCGGGTTGTGCACGAGAGCCCACTGGATCTTGTTTGGAATAGCGGAAACAGGCTCGCCAGCAGAGTCTTTATTCATATCATTATCTAACCCGTGAGAAATGGGTAACAGAGCGGGTTCGCGGACTGACCCGTTTTACTAACATAGCTGAAATAGCGCGCAGCTGGAGTAGGGAAGACCCATAATCTTATAGAGGATCTCTTAGATGTACTCTTCATCAAGTGATTCGCCAGTAGTCCCTGAAAAGACGATTGGAAAGATGAGCTCCGTCGCCAAAATTGTTCGTAGGGACAAGTGGACGATTAAAAACCGCCGCCACGCAGCCAAACAGGGAATTGCCTATACGGATTTATAGGCGTTCCTAACGGGATCAGCATTACATTTCGGTAATAATTGTTATAGACCTGGCAAAGGCTCATTGCAGTTCTAGGCATTAATCTCGAGGCAGCACCTGTTGGATGGTCCGACAAAGCGCTGAAGCCGGTATGACTGAAACAGAAGAGCAGGATTACGACCTATCATTCGCCTACTGTTTCCGTTGGGATAGCCCAGAGCAGCACATAAGGGAGGCATTGAAAGTTTTGTTGTTCAATAGCGTGGCAGAGAAACCTGCACTTAAGTCGGGCGAAAGAGATTCGAAGAAAGCCGTACAAGAAGAGGCGGCTCGAATTAGATGGTTGCTGGCAATAAATCCAAACACGCCCCCTCCGGTTCTTGAGCATCTGGCCAGGGACCAGTCTCCAGTCTTGCTCGAGCGCATCGCCGAAAACCCCCGTACGCACGTTACGACGCTGGCAAAGCTGTCGACCCACGGACATCCACAGGTTCGGGCGTCAGTGGCAGAGAATCCTACTCTATCTATAAAGACCATCTGGCGCCTGGCTAAAGACGAGAATCCAGACGTGCGCCACAGACTGGCCGAGAGCTACACGATTCCGGTGGCTGTTCTGCGCGTGCTCTGCGAGGATGAAAACCCGTACGTGGCTTTCCGCGCCCAGCACACAATGAAGCGCATCATGGCTGAGGTCGACCACCTGCGCACTGCCTGATTAAATCGCCTGGGCATTTAATCAATAAGTCTTTGACGCGAGCGCAATTGATGCGGGGCTGCCTGCTCAATCAAATATAGGTTTTGATGCGTGCTCGCAGCATGCGGTTTATTTCCGCCTGAATCTGCCCTTCAACGTACCGGGTATGCTGCCGTGCCGTGTCAACCAGAGCGTCCCGGTCGCCGCTTGTGTCTTCCCACGGTGTAGGTTTCAGCATCGTCATCTTCCATTTCACAGGCAGTGAGCCGAGATTGGCAGGAAAAGGAAACCACGGAAAAAATGGCGTGACAGGGAACGACGGCAGGCTGAGGAGCTTGGAGAGAGTTTCCACGTTTAAGAGCGTGGGAGAAGCTTCATCACAACCAATCGTAGCCACAGGGTAGATGGGCGCACCGGACTCGAAGGCGGGCAGTAAGCGCGACCAATCGAACTCTCGCACGCGGTATCGCTCCGAAAAGGGTTTGCCTGTGGCAGGCAGTCCTTCGGGAAATACAGCTACCAGCTCGCCTTTCGAGAAGAGATACTTCAAATTCGTCGACGACCAGGGCACGAATCCAACTTGAAGCAGAAAGGCATGAACACGATCGTCTTCAATCCAGTCCATATCGGCTACAACAGTCAGACGTCTGGGACTCTCCTGACTCATCAATGCATACATGAGCATGAAAGCGGGCCAGGGAATCAATCCGTTTGAATTACCTACAATGAGCGCTGGACCTTGCTTCGGAAGCAAGTCCAGACCTATAGACTGTACCCGCCACCAATCTTTATAGAGGAAATGCAGGAACGGTTCTATGGCAGCAAGACGCCGCAAGTCGAACCCGAAGTGATTGTCGCAATGACGAGTATTCTTTATATAGTTGCGATAAGTCTGAACGAAATTCGGCACGTTCTGCTCCTGCTACTGGGCGTCAGGCTCCCAACCGGTAAATAAAGACTTGCGCTCACGGAGAAGCTTGTTCAGATCGCGTTGAATATCGTACTGGATTTCGCGAGCGATCTTCAAAACGAGTTTTTTGTCGTTTGCCTTCTCCGGCGGATAACCGAGATCGATCGGCTTGTGAATGTTGATCAACCAGTGCACAGGCAGTGGAATGAACATATTTGGAAAAGGCATCCACGGGAAAGTAGGCGTCACGGGGAAGAACGGCATTTTCAGGAGTCGGCCGACAGCCTTCAAATTGACGAAATTTGGAAAAATCTCGTCACCACCTACAGTGGCAACAGGAATTATCGGCGTTTGCGTAGAGATGGCCAGTTGCACGAAACCGGGGTGGAAATCCAGCAATCGGTACCGCTCAGGAAAGGCTTTACCAACGCCTCTCAGCCCTTCGGGATAAACGCCAACCAACTCATCGCGGTCGAGAAGCTTCTTAGCATTCTCGAGAGTGGCACGAACTTGCCCTGTCTCCGAGATCCACTGTCCCATGCTTGGAATGGAGAAGAACCAGTCTGTAACCAGATAACGGATGCGTCTTGGCGACTGATGAGCATTACACATCGCCATTGTAATCATCGCGCCGTCGAGTGGCAGAAGACCAGAATGATTTCCAATCAAAAGGGCTCGACCGTTCTCTGGAATGTTATCGATACCGCGACAATCAACCTTGAAGTAGTCTTCATAGCAGAAGCGAAAGATTGGTTCCCAGCGCGCAAAAGTCTCGAGCTTGAAGCCAAACTCGTCGTCGAGACCGTAGTAGCGACTGAAGTAGTCTGGATTTCTTTTCTCGAGCGCCTTGAGTGGGTCTACAAGACCTAGCGTTTTAAGATTCGTCCAAGTAGCCATAGGAAGCCCAACACTCCTGGTCCGAATGAAAGAAAGAGCACAAATTTTTTCAGAGCCCCCTTAGCAAGAACGCGAAACTTCTCGCGTTTGCTTTCATGGCATTCTTCGCTCTCATCCGTAGTTGCGTCGTCAGTTGTAGTATCAAAATCTTGCATGCTTACACTTCCTTGTCGGTGGACAGGACTCCTCTTCGTCAACTGAGCCAGTTGAGCGCATATGAAGCACAGTATAGAGTGAACAGGACCTCGCTATCCACCTGCATAGAGGCTCTCCTTAAGAAACATTTACTGTTAACCAGGCGACCTCATTCCTGGCGGAGCGCTGGTGCGATAATGTGCGCGTTACCGGTTGGAGTTAAGACATGCAGCCCGATTTGAACAAAATGATGCAGGAAATGGCGAAAGCGCAGCAAGGAATGCTGAAAGTTCAGCAAGAACTTGCCAATGCGACTGTCGAAGGATCCGCCGGCGGTGGTGCTGTAACAGTCAAATGCAGCGGTTCTATGGAATTCAAAAGCGTCAAAATCAAGCCCGAAGCGGTCGACCCGAGCGACGTAGGTACACTTGAAGATTTAGTCTTGATGGCAATCAAAGACGCCTGCCTGAAAGCACAACAGCTGGGTGAGCAGAAGATGAAACCCGCCCTTGGCAACATTAAAATGCCACCAGGACTCGGTTTCTAAAAAAACTAGATTAGCGGACGTGGCGCTTGATGAGCGTACACGGCGCTAGATTAGCGGACATCGAACTCGATGAGCGGACGCGGCGCTTGATTAGCAGACATTGCGCTTGATTAGCAGCTTACCTCGCAGTTGAGTCGCGACGAGACACGTTTTTTAGATAAACTATGAGTAGGTTTATCAACTAACTGGACTGGGATGTTTTTCACTCCGCCGCTGGCAAAACTGATCGAAGAATTCCAGAAATTTCCCGGTGTCGGGCCAAAGTCTGCTCAACGCATGGCGTTCTATGTGCTCAACATGAACTACGACTCCGTGCAAAATCTGGCCTTTGCCATCACTGATGCGAAGGACAAAGTCAAAAATTGCAGTAAGTGCTTTCATCTCTCATCGAACGATCCATGCGAAATTTGCGTTAGCGATAAACGTGACCGCAGCAAAATATGCGTGGTCGCAGAGGCTCGGGATGTGATAGCGCTCGAACGAACCCGTGAATATAAAGGCAGCTATCACGTGCTAACTGGCTTAATCTCACCACTAGATGGTAAAGGTCCTGAGCATCTGAGCATTCGAGAGTTAGTCAATCGTGTTCACGACGACAATGCCGAGGAAGTCATTCTTGCCATCAACCCCACTATCGAAGGGGATGCGACCGTTCTCTATCTAAACCACTTGCTGAAACCTCTGGGTACCAAAATCACCCGCATTGCCTTTGGATTGCCAGTTGGAGCCGATCTCGAATACGCAGACGACTCGACACTGTCTAAAGCCATGGAAGGTCGGCGAGAAGTATAAGCACCAAATACAATACCAGGCCAAAGTCGTGCTATCAGTATATCGATTTAAAACACCACCGAGCCAATGCCAATATTTGGCAGACCGAAACTGGCAACTGGAGTACGAAATCGTAGCCATGCTGTCGGCGAAAGAGTACGAACAGAAGATCAATCAAGGGTGGAGGAAATTCGGTTCTGCTCTTTTCCGACCACAGTGTCACGGTTGTACGGCTTGCGAATCGCTGCGAGTATTGGTGAACGAATTCAAACCGAACCGCAACCAGAGACGCGTAACCAAAGCCAATCAAGAAACCGAGCTACGCATAGTCAACCCCTCACTCACCAAAGAAAAGATCGAGCTTTATATCCGCCATCACGAGCATCATACTGAAACAAAAGGTTGGCCAAAGCGAGAGAACTCGCCGGCCCAGACAATTAGCTCAATGATCAAAAATCCATTTCAAATGCAGGAATGGCAGTATTACCGCGACGGCAAGCTAATCGGAGTAAGTTATATCGACCCGCTGCCCCTGGGCTATTCAGGCGTCTACTTTTACTACGATCCTGACTACAGATTTTTGTCTCCAGGCACCTGGATAGTTCTTTCAATGATCGAACAAGCAAAAATAGACCAGAAGCCTTACGTCTATCTGGGCTACTATGTGCAAAATTGCGGGTCGATGGAGTACAAAGCAAAATTCGACCCGCATGAAGTGCTAACTCAAGACGGACGCTGGGTTCCTCACGTCAGCACAAAGGCAGACACGCAGACCTGAACGAGTTCTATGCTTTAACGAGTTCTATGCTTTGACGAAGTCGATTACGAATTGAGCAACCTTGGAAGGACTCAAACCACACTCATCCAGCAAAACTTGTCTGGCTCCGTGTTCGATGAATTTATCTTCGAGGGCAATCACGGCGATTTCAGCTTGCTTGACTTTCGGATTTTTCACTCTTTGTTGAGCAGCCCACTCCAGAATCGCAGCTCCAAAGCCGCCCGAAGTGCAACCTTCCTCGAGAGTGAAGATCTTATTTTGCTGATTCTGTACAAATTGAATAAGCAACTCAGCATCCAGCGGTTTTGCCGAACGGGCGCTGACAATAGTGGCATCGACCCCAGCTGCCTGTAGAATCGGCAACGCAGCTCTGGCCGTTTCAACAGTGGCACCGTAAGCCATCAAAACTGCAGTTGTGCCTGCCGCGCCTTGATGCACCACTTCCCACTTATCAAAATCGATCAGCTCGAAAGCTCCCGCATCGTCTGGCTCCACAGCCTTGTCTCTGGGGAATCTGATCGCCACTGGTCCATCGGCTTTCTTCACCGCGGTGTAGACCATGTTGCGAAGTTCACGAGTATTTCTCGGTGCCAATACTCTCAAGTTCGGAATACTGCGCATGAAAGAGATGTCGAAAACACCCTGGTGGGTTTCTCCATCTTCAACCAGACCACCTCGGTCGATTCCAAAAATGACCGGCAGGTTCATTATGGCAACGTCATGAATAACCTGGTCGATGGCCCGCTGCAGGAACGTCGAATAGATCGAAACCACCGGCTTCAAGCCAGCTTTCGCCATCCCACCTGCCATGGTGACCGCATGCTGTTCACATATTGCGACATCAAAAAAGCGATCTGGAAACAGAGTTCCAAATTTCACTAATCCGCTGCCTTCAGCTGTAGCTGGTGTTATTGCCACCATATTCGGTTCTTGTTCAGCAATTTCGATGAGCGCTTGAGTGAACACATCGGAGTAGGTTTTAGCCTTAGCTTTTGCAGGCTGCGATGGCTCCACTTTCTCGCTCAAAGGCGGTTCCAGACTGAATGCCGCTACACCGTGAAACTTGATCGAATCCTTTTCGGCAGGCTCGTAACCTTTGCCTTTTTGCGTGATGATATGAATGATTTGAGGACTGTTCAAATCCTTCACTTTGTTGAAAGCGTCAATTACTGCACCGACATTATGACCGTCGATCGGACCGGAGTAATTGACACCAAGTTTTTCAAACACAATTCCCGGCGTATCGAAGCGCTCTTTGGCTTGCTTCTTCACCGACATGATCATTTCCCAAACAGCCGGCGTCAACTGGGCTCTATCCAGTCTGCCTTCTATCTGGTCAAGCTTTTCTTTTATGTCTTGATAGAAGAACGTTTCTTTGATGCGCTTCATGTATTGCGAGAAACCGCCTACATTGGCGCTGATTGACATTTCATTGTCATTCAAAATAATCAAAACGTTTCGCTGAATGTGTCCAAGATGGTTGATCGCTTCCAGCGCCATACCGCCAGTCAGACCGCCATCGCCAATTACGGCTATTACTTTATGATCTTGCTTGAGATGATCGCGCGCAATCGCCATTCCTACGGCCAGCGAAATCGACGTAGAGCTGTGCCCAGCAACAAACGCGTCATGTTCGCTCTCTAGCGGACTTACGAAACCACTCAATCCTTTATGTTGGCGCAAAGTCTTGAATTGCTCACGACGTCCAGTCAGCATTTTATGAACGTAACATTGGTGACCGACGTCCCATAAAATCGTATCTTTGGGAGTCTGAAAAATGCGGTGCAAACCCAGCGTAATTTCAACGATGCCGAGATTGGATGCTAAATGCCCGCCAGTTTTGGAGAGATTGTTGATCACTTCTCGACGAATTTCTTCTGCCAGCGACTGGAGTTGATCGACAGACAAACTTTTAAGTTCTGCCGGACTGAGAATGGCATCGAGAAACGACGTGGGCGGCTTTTCTAGTGTGTACATAGACTGCCGGGGGTCCCTATATAAGAGTTGATTAGAGTCAATAATATCAACCTGTATCTGGCATTAGCTTAATAAATTCAAGCATTTTGCAATTCAAATTGGCGTTTACGGGCGCCTGTAACGGTTTCCGCCGAAAACCGTGGTTGAAAAGAGTTTACGCCCGGTTAACGATCTGGTTACGAACCACGACAAACAACCAACATTGAGGTCGTCAGTAACGCTTCTCCCCGCTCCAACCAGACGAAAACGGGTTCGGAAAAGCGCTCAGGTCAATTTTTCAGCTTCTGGTTCTTCATGATTTTAAACATTAGGACAAGTCGCCGCGGGCACTGTATGTGATACCACAACAGGCTCACTGTAAGAATTAGTTCAATTAGTTCAACTGCGATCTCTTCATGAATGACAATCGGCACGCCGTCCAATTAATCACCAGACGTCTTCTTCATGACGCAAGAAGTGTGTGACTATACCGCCGACAATACATATCGAGCCGGCAATGAGCATAAACATGCTCGTGATATTGGTAATCGCCACGTCGGCATCTGCCATTCCATTCTTGAGCAGGACTGAAACGCCTATAAAAATGCAGCCCAGTAAAACAACTGAAGCCGGCAACCACTTTTTCATCGTATTCGCTCCATTGTTTGGAACGCCGAATCACTCGGCAGCCTATCATCTCTTACTGTACCGCCGGATATCGGCAGCCGATCATTTCTAACCGTACCGCCGCGTCGGCAGCCTATCATCTCTTACCGTACCGCCGGATGTCGGCAGCCTATCATCTCTTACCGTACCGCCGGATGTCGGCACCCACATCTCTTACTCTAACACCGACTGTCTACTAATCAATGGCTAAGACACCGACAGGTTCGGCATGTCGGTAGAAATTACCAGCAACCTGACAGGCGACGCATATATAATCGGCCACGTGGTATCTAAGATGTAAGTGCCCTTGACCCGGACGGAAGGAGATCTAATGGTTCGCAAATATTTCGGACAAAGCTTGCTTATGATGGCCTGCAGTTTGGGACTTCTCACGCCTGTTTTAGCTGCAGCAGGTTCGGCGGGCAATCCAACCGAGTCAGCAAGCGCAGCAAACTTGGCATCGGGGACGACCACCAACGCAACTGCTCCTTCAACGACAAGTACGTCCATAATCAGTCAGGCAACCGTTCCCACGGTCCCAACTACCAATGCCGCGAGCCCGGTGCCCCAGACGACATCGACTTCTACGGCTTCGACTACTTCGACTTCTAACTCCAGTTCAACTTCGAATGCATCGACGTCTTCGTCAGCACCCGCAGCATCCGCACAGCCTGCGACACCTTCTGGATCCACTGATGCGAAAGCGACCCAGAAACCATCCATGGGCAATTGGCCTTCCAGCTGGGTAACTAAGAAGGATGAACCTGTAGACACGACGAATTACAAGCAAACTTACAAAAATGCAGTGCACTCCGAATGCATATTGATCGCTGAGTATCTCGGATATCAAAAAAATCCAGACGTCAAATTCAACCAGCCCATTCAGGCGGACTACAAAATTGTCCGAATACTCAAAGGACCTCCGCTAAATAAGCGCCTTCCGATCAAGTACGAATTTCATGATCACTCAAATCCACCAACGCCTCCGGGTTGGAAATTCAGCGAGAAAGAGATGCCTGCTGTTGGCAGTCAATGGTTGATATTTATCGAGCACGCAGTTCCCCACAACGGACAATTCGAGACATATGAAGGAAACTGGGGCCGGCAGCCAGCTTCGGAAGACAACCTGAACAAAGTCTATGAACTCTTGCAGAATCAAGGCGAGACTGGATACTAAAACTCGCGATTGAAAACTGAAAAAATTCAGGTATTAAAACTCGCGAATGTAACTAACTCGAATCGCCGGTAAGCTAAGCTCGTTAGCTTTTCGGGACTTTCCAACCTGGTAGCTCTTCAATATCTGCAGAATATATTTTCAACTCCATCGCTCTCGTCAAGAGCGATTGCAGATCAACACCGACTTGAAGTGCTGCTTCGCAAGACCCCGTCTGGGAGCCGAAAAGCAAGCGCTGCAGTTGTCGCTACAGGAATCTTCGTCAGCGTTTTTGCCTTTACCGTCGCTTGCTTTTTCCAATGGAAACATGAATCTAAACTGCACAGCTTGCCGCTAGCTTGCCGCGATTCTGTAGAAAAGCTCGACACGTATTTGCGCGGCAATGACGATCCCGATTGCGTCATGCTCGGCTCGTCAGTATTTCTCGTGCCCGCAGTTTATTGTGAAGAACATCGGCTCGGACACACACTGGTTGCGCGAGAAGCAGATGCTGACCTGGCAAAGCGTTTGATTCGTTGTAATCAAGCGCCGGAACTGCAAAGACAACTGACCCGGCGACTGCAAAAACCGATATCCGTAGTCAATCTTGCTGTGGCCGGTTCAAATGTGTCTGATTATCTGGCGGAAATCAAAGCCATGCATGAGGCCGGACACAAGCCTAAACTTGTAATATGCGGACTGGGTGTGCGCGATTTCGTCCAATCATTTTTCAGAATGGACGCACAGAACAACCCAGCGGCAAAATTACTCAGAGCTGACGCAGCACAAAATGATTTAGACGAGCGAGCACTGAGCGATCTGCGAGAAGAAATCGCAACCTGCATTTTCAGCGAGCCCCGCAAGCTATTAGGTTCAATTCAAGCCAGTTTGACGAACAACGCACCCGTCATGCTCGTACCGAAAACGGATGAACAAGTCAAAGCAAAACTGATTGAAACACTTACAGATGCTCCAAAACACGGGGCTTTCGTAGAAGGACAGCTGGCATCGTACAACGAGCTATTGCGTTATTGTCACGAACAGTCCATTCCTCTAATGATCGCAGAAGTACCTAAACGGGGCGGCTGGTCTGGAATTGTAGACGAGGCAACAAAGCAGCGACTCAAGGCGGAGATCGTAAATCAGTGCAAATCGTATAATATTCCTTACTGCAATGTGGGAATGGGATACGACTACTCTGATTTCACCGATGATATCCATCCGAACGAAAAGGGCGGCGTTAAGCTTTTCGACAAAGTGGCAGCAGCTGTCGTAGAGCGCGGTTTTCTATAAAGTGCGACTGACAATTTTTCTTCTAGTAATGACTCTCGGGGTCGCTGTAACACCGGCGCGCGCCGATGATTCACAGACGGAGGTCTCCATCAGCAAAGCGATTGTTGATGGGTTTGCGGTCAATGGACCCACAAGCATCCAGCTAGATCAACTTGAAAAAGATGCATTTTCGCATTCATATTCCCACGACACCAATGAACAGCGCATCTGTCGACTCGAACATTTTGTTTTCGGAAAACAAAGCACGGGCGATTTATCGAAACGGTACAACAAATTACGGACAGCGTTATCTCCACGAGCAGCAGATCAGCCGACAACGCAAGACGGAAAGACACCGGGCACCTCCGCATCCAACACCTCCACACCGGGCACCTCCGCATCCAGGACCGGCGCGGACCCTGCCAGCACAGCATCCATCAGCGCCGCCCCACCTAAAGTCTATGAATTTCCAACGTTCTTTCCGAAGCGTGAAGAGGCGCCACCGCCCGCGGAGACACCACGGAAGCACATGGGTTTGATCGACATCATGAACCGCGGCATTGACAGTTACAACGCCCACAAATACAGCAACGCAGAGGACGATTTCGAGGAGTGTTGCGCCATGGCACCTGGTATGTCCAGGTGTTTCGCCTACCTGGCCATCACCAAAATGCAACTAAACTTGAGACAAGCAGCAATCGACGCATTCAGAACTTCGTTCATGCTCGATCCCTTCGGAACCTACGGAAGATACGCAAAATCATGCCTGATAGTGCTTGCCGGGGATGAGGCGATGAGAAAGCGTCCACCCGTAGATTCAAAAGAAATTCTCGATATTGCCATGAAAAATATCGATAAACAATCAGCCGACATAAGCGGACGACATCAAACCCAAGCCTCTCAGATTGCGGGTTCGCGCATCGGCTATCGGCAAGACTACTCGATGATTGATTCGAGAATACAATCAAATAACGCACGCATCGAAGGTACACTGCGAGCAGCGCACACGGTTGAATCGGCGAACAACCTGAAACATATGCTTGCGGTCAAGAAGATGCCAGGAGACGCCAACTTACGTGCATGGGGAACAACGTTGACAACACGGTACTACGGGAACGAAACTTATTTGAACGCACCGTACTATATTCCAAAAGAAAGACCGATGGAGCTGAAAGCGATCGTACAATCATTACAATCGGTGCACAATAAACCCAAACCAGCACCGCGAAGGGACCACAACGTAAAATCTTCCCCCGGTAAACACTCCTCCGCACCGAAGTCAGGACACGCCAGAAAACATCAGTAACTAACGAGGCCAGGCAATGCGTCGCATAAAACAAGTTTTTCTCGTTGCAGTATGCACAGTAACGTGCGCGCATTTGATAGAACCGGCATTTGCACAAGACAACAATGCCGTCGATGCTCGCGCACAAAGTGCAATCAAAATCACCAGAGATTGCAATGAGTTCACCGCAAAAGTGGATCAACTAATCGCGCAAAATGACGCGGTAACAGCTCAAACAAATCGACTGAATGGAACGGCTAAGCGATTCCAATCTAAAGTTGCTCCGACAATCAAGCCACTGAAGGGCGCTCAGCTTGCCCAGGCAAAGAAGATGTATCAGTCAGACTTGAACCAGTTCGCCAGCCACGTTGCAGCCTACCAGGAACACAATGCCAACGTGCGGCAGCACTATGGTGAGTGCGCAGCAAGCAAAGCCGCCTACGAAAGAAATAAGAACTCCTACATGCTTCACTGCAAAGAATTCCACATTGAAGATCTTCCGCCGCCGCACGTCTGCGTGACCATGGAAGAAGCTATGACGAACTCGACAGAAGCAGCCGGAAGACTTAAAAGTTCTGTCAAAAAACTTGTCGACTCGCAAATCGAGCTGATGAAGACGGAATCTCGCTTGAGTGCAGCAATAGCAAACAGCGCAAATGTCGATAAAGACGTTCGCAAGCAACACGAACTAAATCTGAAGGAACAGGAACTCGCGGTCGAATTTGCGCAACTACAGGAAGAACATAAGCAGCTTGAGATGGAAAAGCGCACGTTGAACGCCTCAGGAGTCAAAACCATCGTGCCAACCGTAAAAGCTCGCATTCGCAAGTAACCACCAGACGATCACCAAGTGATCACCTTGTGACAAACGAAAGTAACCAACAAGTGACAAAACCGCCGGTTTCCCGACGGTTCTGTTGCTTTTTCCAACTTACAGTCCAGGCAACTATGCTGCTGGTGGGCTAATAACTCGATAAGCATGCCCTTTGAAGATGAGCGCGACTTCTCTGCCAACTGACAGATATTTCGAGATACCCGGCGTGTTGTGAATCAAATCGAAGTACTCTTTGCTGCCGAACTGAATCGTTACAGCCTTCGGTGCTGAACCTTCAGAGTACGTCGAATCAACCCAAACACCGTTGCGCAAGTAGAATGTCTTGTCTTCAATTGACTTGATCGCGGCTGATTCCTCATCTTTTGCCATAGCAACAACATCAGTATTCTTCAGCTTGTTCACGGCCTTGGAATTCACTACCGCGACTTTACCACTGTCACCATATGCTCCTGCTTTCTTTTCGACAACCATGGAGTGGGTCGATCTGAAGTCCCGTTCGTATGGCATGTAATCATACAATTCCGCGTGAGTACGAGAGCCGGCGAAGTGCACGCTTTTAGCCAGGCTCGATTCTGGCATCCAAACGGGCGAGGCAGCGGGAGGAGGCGGAATCATGCCTGTCTCGGACATCAAGCGACCAGCAACCAGCGTACCGCGAATGTGGGATTCACTGGCGGATTGCCGCGGGGAAGCGAAACCTTTAGCACCGCCGCCTCCCGGTACGGCTCCGATGAAGTCTAGTCCATTACGCATGCGACGCATGACATTAACATCTTCACGACGCATCGGCATTGGACGATTGATTGCAGTGCCGTGACCTTCGCTTGGATCTGTGACAAGAAACGATGTGTAATTCGAGATGATGCCGTATTTCTTTGACAAAGCGACGATTTCATCGACGACTTCTTTGCTGTCACCATTGTCCTGAGCTACTTCAGTCAAGTGTCCAATTCGTCTCATTGCCCACAATCTAGGCAAGTAAGTGTGATCGGCCGAATTGCTTTCGAAGTTGAGCGGGAACGAGTAAGCTTTCGCAACGCCGTTCACTTTTCCAGTTAAGTTGACTGTGGCTTTGGCACCATTTTTGTATTTACCCAGCAACAGTACCTGCGATCCTGCGAAAATATCCTTCACTTCGCGAGGGTAAACATCCTTCACGGTGATGCCGTCATAAGCAATCGAAACGTTGCTCAGAACAGGGCTTTTGATTTTTTGATAGAAGCCTGAAAGAGCAGTCTCAAGATTTTCCGATGGTTCGACATACTGGGCGGAGCCATGATGTTCTTCAGCAAGCTTGTTCAAAAGTTTGGTGTTCACATCGTAGCCGACACCAAAATCAAAGATTCTGGTATCACGCTTTGGAGCGATTGATTTGAGCAAAGTCGAAACATTTGTTTCACCTACAGTGGGCTCACCATCAGTCATCAGAACACAATACGCAGGTCTGTCGCTGACTTGATTGAGCATCGTCAGACCAGTGTGCATTGCATCACTGATATTCGTTCCGCCACGAGCTTCAAGATCATCGATAAAAGCGGCGGCAGCCTTCTTATTTTCAGGAGTGGCTGGAACGACTTGCGGCTTGAATGATTCAACGTCAGTAGCGAACTGAACGATGCTGAATTTGTCAACCGGTGAAAGTGCATCCACAATGTACTTGAGCGCTTTTTTGGTCTGAACTATTTTGTCGCCTTGCATCGAACCAGAGGTGTCAGCAACAAGAACAATGTCCTTGCCGATCACTTCTTTGCTCTGTACAGGTGGTGTCAACGTCAGCAAGAAATAACCATCTTCACCTTCGTTTTTATGTGTCAGTAAGTTTGCAGCCAGGTCCTTGTTAGACACGCTGTAATACAGCAAGAAATCTTTGTCTGGAATGGAGTTATGCGCCAACATCGTTACTTTGGCTTGATTGTTATCTGAACGATTCGATGAAATTGTGTGAGTAGGCGACCAGATGGTACGCAATCCCTGCTTGCTGTTCAATTTCGCGTCAATCTTCACTTCATCGATTGGTTCACTTTCACCTTCTGCCTTTAGCGGAAAACGATATTTCAACATTCCATTTTCGGCATGCAAAATCTGCGTATATTCGAGTTCGACTTTCTTTGTGCCGTGAGCAGGAATCGGAAAAATTCGAGCGCGCACAGTCTTATAGTCAGCGTATTCAAGCAACCCCGGATCGACCATACTACGAACAATTTGCTCGTACTGAGTGCGCGCCTCTTGAGCTTCGAGAATCTTACCCTCAACAGGCTTGCCATCTATATGCAACGAAAATGAGCTGAAGGTAGTGTCTTCAGGCAAAGGAAACAGATAAGTTCCTGCCAGATTTCGATCGGTGTCATTCGAAAATGTCTGCGTAATGTATGTTTTAGCAACCTGGTCGGTGATATCGACCTTAATCTGTTCAGATTGCATGTGCAAACCAAACGAGACACCGCCCTTCAAGATCGGACGAGGGCCAGGAGTCGGAATCGGAGGAGTAACAGGTCTGCCCGGGTGCGGGTTCACAGGATGAACCGGACGGACAGGGGGGATGGGAGCGGGAACCGGTGTCATCGGAGGCATGAGCAGAGCGCCTCCGGACACAGCAGAATCGATGACAATAAAACCAGATGCTTGCGACATCGGCGATAAAAGAATCGTGGCTGCTAGAGACAACGCTGATGCAAGAGCCAGTCGTTTCATATTTCGTCCTCTTCATAAGTGCCAGTAAGCAAAGCGATCGTCTGTTCAGTAACAACAGCTTGAATCTCGTTTTTAGTAGTAAATGCCAGCGAAAAGATCGAGCCTGACTACTATTCGAGACGATCACAGGTTGCCTAGTGATAGGTTACTGCCAGCGTCGCCCACTTACTGCCGTCAAAACATGCAAGAAATTCTGGGGTATACCCTAGAGTAATCCGAATTTGCCCGCAGACTGTACACACCTGGTGCAATGAATTGGCCGGCAGACTAAGACACCGGGTGCAATAGAGGTCGCACAGCCTGTACATACCTGGACCAAGACTCCAGGCTCTTTGATTGATGAGCCTGGAGTCTAAGGTTGGCGGTAACTTCCTGCGAGCTTAACTAGTCTCCAGCCGCGAATTCTTTCTTGCCTAGCATTTCATCACGCTTCGGGTCTTCTTCCGTATAAAAGGGAGTCAAACTGTCGGCCTCGTCATTCTTGCAATTTGGACAGACGACATGGTCCGTATCGCCGCTCTCCACCTTGAACTGAAATTGGCACTTCTGGCAAAGATAGTCACCCGGACGAGTAAGATTGGCGCGCTGAGCACTAGTTGCATTGACAGGTAGTTCATCCTTTTCAAAGCCGATGTTGTTTTCTGGCGTGAGCATTGCGTAGCCTCCATTTGCGTGTCAGTCTAGATGGCAGCCATCGGCTAAAAGTTCCCGCAGAGTTCAAGCTAAGAGCGAGCAACAAGATCGCTTCATTTTGTACGCCAAAAATGCCTCGGGGAAGTGTGGAAGGAACCCGAAGCATTCTTAGTTTGTGTGCGTTTTGTGTTCATCAATTCATTCTGCAGTTCTGACTGACAATAAATTGTCTTTGTTCCCAGGAACCATGTTCAATGATCGAAAACATCAAAGCCTGGGTACGTACAGCTAAGAACGTATGGACTGTCAAGAAAACACCAGGAGAATGTCAATGGGTTCATCGTATTCAAACATTCACGTCAAATCAAAAGCGGCACAACAAGTAACACATACATTGAAACGAATACCAGCGATGTTGCCTGCCTATGTTGCTGAAAACTCAAATAATTGGTTCAGCATTTTTCCGGAAGAGGTTGAATACAGTACTTTCCGTCAACTATGCAAAGCTCTGTCGGCAGAAACAAAGTCTAGTTGCATCGGACTCACCGTGCACGATAGCGATGTTCTTCAATACGTAATCTGCGAGAAAGGAAAAATTGTCGACGAATACAACTCATGGCCTGAGTATTTTGATGATGGCGATGCCCAGCCAATGGGAGCCAAGGAGAATGTATTGTGCAGGTATTGCCTGAACAGTTCAGACGGAAAAAATTTAATGGACATACTGCACAATCGCGGTATTGCGCTGGATGGCCAAAGCAAAGCAGAAGAGCTCGCCAAACACTTCGGAATTGATACAAACCAGGTACATTTTAGTTTCTCGTCCATCGCCGCCACAAAATCGTTGCAGTTCACCGCCAAGTTTATCGAAGCAACGGGCGAGTACACAAATGAAGAGAGCGGGGAACAAACAGGACCGCCCATTCTTGTTGATTACATTACTTATACAAGAAAAAATTGTACTGATGATTACGAGTTGAAGGAGTGCGAAAAAGAATGGAAGGCGGCAGCAAAAGCAGACACAGTTGAGATGCAACTCGATCGAGGCGCGTCTCTGTGCGACTCCTATGAGTCCAGTGGGCGTATGACTATGGTATGCAACAACGGTGGTGCGAGTCAGGGTGTGAAGATTCGCATTACAGGTGGTGCAATTGATAGAGGTCTGTTAGAAGATTGGAGTGTGAAACTGATTCCAATTCCAATTGGACTCCTACGCGAATGCAAACTACCTCTTGTTGAACCTGGTGTCCTTCAAGCCGAATGCTCTGAGCTTTCGTTTGATCGGCAAATAAATATCGAGTTTGACGCGAAAGCAAATGCAATCGGGACGGACTCATTCACTATAGAAGTTCATCCGCTCCAGAAGGACGGTCAATCGAGCTATAGACATGAGTTCTGGGTTGCAGTACGCGATGACCTGAACGTTTCTCTGGAAGGAGCGAGCATGGAAACAATTCGAAAACTCATGCAGCTCCCCAAAAAAGTGCGCAATTAATGAAAGAAATGAGCACTCGCTCCCTTACAGGAACCAGTGCTCAATTTCGGTTGGGGAACCGAAACCTTGTACGCGTTCAGCAGCTACATTGCCGAAGAGCTGATCGCTACGCTTGCCGGGGCGTCAAGCTGCAAGTTGAATGCATCGCCCGACCCTACATTGACATTGTCACCTTTTCGCAGCAAAAGACTTTCCGCAACTCCAATGCCGGTTCCTAATCCCAGCCCAGCAATAGCGCCGCGTCCAGCACCTCTTCCGCCTCCGGCAATAGCACCAATCACGGTGCCTATAACTGCGCCTGATCCAGCACCTATTGCTCCATGAATCGCAGCTTTTTCTATTTTTTGTTTAGTGGTTTCGCCTCTAAAAACATCACTCTGTGCGCCTGAGGCAAGATGAAACTTTCCAAGATCGCCGACGATGTGCGCAGTAATTGGCGTTTCAACACCGTCTGGTGTTCGCAATCGAGTGAACTTCAAACCAAGATTACCGGAATGCGACATTCTCGCTCCAGGTACTGCTGTTGTTACCTGACCGATAAGCAATGAACCCGCAGGAATTTCACTATTACCCAGGTTTATGGGCTGCGCAAGACTAGCTTCAACCTTGTCACCGACGCGCGAAACGCCGCTAGAAAGCGCCGTATTAACGGTAACTGGCATCATCATGCCAGCAGGAATATAAGCGATGCGCCCCTGTTTGTAGTATGGGAATGAGCCAGAAGACGTAGTGGTTGTGCCGGCTTCACCAACGCTTGGCTTATCACCACCAGTCAAACTGGCTATATAACGATTCACCGAACCGGAATTTTTCAATGATGCCTTCAAACCTGCTGCCCACTTGTTAGCGAGTGCAGCAGTGGTTAATCCCTGTTTCTTAGCGCTGGCTGCATCTGGTGTGGCTATATAGAATCCACCCAGGGTGAGCACAGGCTGACCATTCACATAAGTAACCTTGACTGAGTTTGGAGACCTATCGGTGGACGCAACCAGTGCATTGTCCAAATTTCTCTGCATTGTTGCCGTTCGCTGTGTGGCAGTCTGTCCACCTGCACCTGACGACACACTGAATGCCGGTGCCCCGGCAATTCTAACTGCAGTATCTGCCATCGCCGGCAGTATCGCACCCGTGGCCAGCTGAGAGGTCAAAACAGCGGCCAAAATAAGATTCTTCGGACGGCAAAGTGGAGAAAGCATGGTGGGACGTCCTCTTTTCTAGTACATGCATAAATCGACGCTGGAGAACCCCAAGTGTTTCCGCCAACGCCAAATTGATTTTCCCGACATCATGACAGCCTTCTTAAGCCTAGGCTGATTTCAACTCATCATCATGGTGAGAGAAGGCAGCCACGTTCTCGTCTTCAGGAGTAGATGGCTTAGCTCCCAACTTATCCGCTAGCTCTTGAGCTTTATCAGCATTAAGCGGTGACTGATCTTTGGAGATTGTTTCCTGACCACGGTTCCCACTGTCTTCGTAACTCGTTTCCTCGTCACGGGTCTTCGTGTTCTCGGAACCCACCTTCGACAACTGATTCTTTTCGTCATCAAGAGTCTTCATTGCGTCACCAGACGTCAATTCAGTCAAAATCCCATCGAAATTTTGCCAGACATCGCGGCCCTGCTTGGACGACCCGAAAACAAAACCTAATAGGGCTCCCACACAAAACGATCTGAACATCACCTCTACCTCCAAATATATGTACTGGCATTTCGGGAACTAGCCTAGCGAGGTTGAGCCGCATGCTATGACCTTCTAACCTGCTCTGACGGCGCATTTTTGATGCAAAATGTTCCACACCCTGCGCCATCTTTGGGGTTTACCCCAGCCATTTGCCGAAAAAGCTAAGCTAGACTACTCTTGGAGCAGAGAGATGTTCCGAGGAAAACAATGAGGCTATCGCTGGCGCCCGCTAAACGCCTGCTTCCCGCCGGACTAAAAGTACACGGACGCGACGGACTCCTGTTCCAACGCCTGTTTTGGGGTGCCATGGCAGGCTGTCTGGCGACATTGCTCCTGGCAGAATCGCCCATCCTGGAATCGATGGAACTTAGCATGCTCGAGTGGCGGTACAAAGTGGCGGACAAGATCTCAACAATTTTTCCAAAGCAAAAGAAATCGCAAGATATATGTCTTGTGAATTTCGATGATTTATCGCAATTCGATATGGGTGTAGCGCGCTTCAACGACAGCGCCTCTCAGGAGAAGCTAGCAGAGGCACTCAAGGTAATTGAAAGCGGGCAACCGACGATGGTTGTGCTCGATCTTGACTTGCGAGGCGCCACCAATCCCGAACTCATCTCTACCATCAAGCGGTTTCGCAACGTCATAGTGGCACTGTTCGGCAGCCTCGAAGGAAGCACCGAATTGCCAGCCGCCGAATTTCTTTCACATGCAGCCTCATATGGTTATGACGAACTGATTCACGAGCAAAACGGGCTGGTCTGCCGCTTGCCCATAAATTATCGCGGCATCGACAATAATACTGAAGGATTCACAGCCGAAGGGCTGGCACCGGTTCCTTCGCTCACCGAGGCGGTGATCGACTACTATCGGCGCGTCAAAGGCGTCGGTCCGCCCAGCCAATTCTTTTCGGTCCCTTCAGACCAACCTTTATATATGAGTTACCGGCGCATCGATTATCCGACTATTTCCCTGCGAGATACGGTGCAGCCTGATTTCGACCCATCTATGTTTCGCGACCGCATCGTCATCGTCGGTTCGACGTTCACTCAACGTCACAATGATGTGAAGAAGAAGAGCCCGTTTCAAGAGTCCGTGCCGGACATAAACCTGCATGCCGACGCCATTTCTACACTCCTTAACGACGACGTGATTTACAGTTTTCCGAAAAATATCTCACACCACCTGTTGCTTCTTATTGGTGCCGCATTTGGTGCAGTTGCTTCCATTCTGCCGCTTGGCATGAGAACCGCGGCCTATCTGTTCACCTCAATGAGCCTGGTCGTAGTGGCTCAGCTGGCATTCCAGGTCTTCCATCTCGCTCTGCCGACCGCCTCACCACTGGCGGTGCTGACACTGGGATTCAGCCTGGGCACATTCATTTACCTGGACACGGACTTGAGGCAAAGAAACAGAGAGTTAGCCCAGGCACGCGAGTCGATGCAGGTGCGCGCCGAAGAGGAACGCCAGCGCATTGCTGAAGACTTGCATGACGAAACCCTGCCGGCGCTATCTTCCGTAGCGCGCATGGCCGATCGGCTCGCCCACGAGCTCGAAGACAATCCTGTGCCCAGTCTGATGCGTGAGAAGCTGGACCATGCTGTTGTTGAGATGCGTCGCGTTATAAACGATTTGCATCCGTCTGTTCTTGAGACCATGGGCTTCAAACCGGCCATCGAGAATCTTGTCGCCATTTGCGCCCGAGAGACGGGCATTGAAAGCAATTTCGAAGATGGAGATGGGCGCTCAGACTACAACATGACCAATTTCACCAAGCTGCAACTTTACAGAATCGTCCAGGAGAGTCTTAACAACGTCCAGAAACACTCGGGTGCCTCGATAGTAGAACTAAATATCCGTGAAAATGACGGTTATCTTTTCATCGTTGTGACGGACAATGGAAAAGGTATCAATTTTAAGGCTATTCGTAAGGATGCCCACGGGCTGCTCAACGTTCGCCAGAGAGCACAATTAGTTGGCGCTATAGTCGAATGGAAAAAGCCAGAAAAATATCCCACAGGAACCGAATTGAGGCTTAAGATACCAGTCGTAGAAACTCCAACCACGGGTGAAGCTTGATGACGATTATGATCGTTGATGATGAAGAAAGAGACAGAATGTGGCTTAAGAACCTTCTGGTTCAGAACTTTCCGTCGGATCAACCCATCCATGAAGCTCACGACGGGCAGCAAGCCGTTGACATGGCACTGAAAATCAAGCCCAATCTGGTCTTTCTCGACATCAAAATGCCGAACCTGTCGGGTATCAAAGCGGCAGAGGCGATTTTACAGAAGCTGCCGGAGACCGGCGTAATCATGCTCTCAAACTTTTCCGACGAGGTTTACGTCAGACAGTTATGGAAGATTGTGCCTCCAAACGGCGTTTTCGGTTACGTCCTCAAGAACGCCTCGAACGAGCAAGTCGTGGAAGCTGCAAAAGCCGTCATGTCCGGCGATTGCTGGATACATCCGGGTATCGCCCGCGTCATTCAACGCACCCAGAACCGCGCCACCAGTTTGACAAGCGCAGAATATGAAGCCCTGGTCTGCATCGCTCTGGGTATGACCGACCATGCCATCGCCAAACGACTCTATTTGACGGAGAAGGCGGTTCAATCACGCTTGAAGTCTTTATACGCAAAATTGGGAATTCCAGGTCGCGGCGAATCACACGAAAGTGAATTCAATCAGCGCTGCCGAGCCTGCTATGTCGCCACTCGCCGCGGATTAATCAACCAGACGGAGTTGGACGATTGGGAATCAAAACTCGACGAAAAGAAAGGGGGGCCTGCTCAGGTCTAGGTTAGATGAACACACTCAGGAAATGGACACCGATCTCATGCGCGCTGCTTTCCATAGCAGCATATTCCGTTGCCATTACCTGCGGTGCCGATGCGCAATCAGAGATGAAACCGATGCTCTCCAAAGTAGCACCGCATAGAGTGGCAAGCGCGATTCCATCTCCGCAATCGGGAATCAAGCTGATCGAATACATCTCTCAGCGCATGCACACACTCAAGGGGTCGTTGATTGCGGCAAAGACTGCCACATATTCGGCTGCCCCGCAAGAGAAAAGTCAGGGTCCAACCAATCCGATTCTGGCGCTCCGCCCGCCATCCAACAATTATATTGCAGGCAGAGAATTAGATCGAGACTCGAGCGCAGACAAAAGCTCAAACGAAGAGCAGAAGCGACGCAAAGCAGAAGAATCCCGAACAGACAAATCTGCAGCCGGCGACGATTTCTATGGCTATCAACCAGTAAATTCAGGACGTCGAGCCACCCTGGCTTCAGCCCAGACAAACGCGGCTAAGAAAGATTATCCTGCATCGACGCGAGAAAGAGACTCACAAGCTGCGGTTTTCGGAAGAATGGCAAATGGACCTCTAGCCAGGTCATTAGCCAATCTCGGCGGTGCCCTGCAGGGCGTGGACAACATTCAGCGCGCCGCTGAAGGGGGTAAAGACGTCGGACTCAAAATGAAGGCAAAAGCGCCTCGCGCCGAAGCGTCTTATCAAATTGCCAGCAACAAGACTGCGGCGGGTGTTTGGGAGCGAGGGCAGCTCATACCTCAACAAAGTGCAAGTAGTTCTGTAAATGCGAAGGAAGGTCGAGCCGGTAATGCAGCTGGTGCGGCAGGTGCCGGTGGAAGTGTCGTCGCTGATGCAGTCACACAAGAGCCGAAGGCACCGCCCATGCCACCAGCGTACTACCGCACGAACTATCAGCGCGTGCCCGGATCAATGATGAGCAAAGGCATCAGCATTGCTGCCGAGAGCGCACCAACGAGCTCGACTGCTGGCGCGAATATCCGCGATTACAGAACTGCGCCTACGACAATCGCGTCGGCAAACGTTCCATCTGCTTCACCGGTAATGGCGCCGGCGGCGCAAGGAGTGCTGATTCCACCACCACCTTCAGTCAGCGAAGCGGCTTCGAACAGCCACTTCAATGCCATACAAAAACAAAAAACAGAAATCGCGTTGCTTCCGCCCAATGTAATTACCGGTATCCCACTGGTTCGCCTGGGCAGCTCGGCGTTCGACGCCAACAGAGCGCTTACGTCGATCAAAGGCAATAAGCTCAAGCAACAATCGATCGGCGGCTGGACAGTATATGTATTGCATAAAGCCAACTCAGTCGATCCCGCCATGCAAGTTTATGTACGTCACGGTCTCGTAGAAGCTTTGAGGATTTTCGATAATGCATTTATAGCGCCGGATTTCGGAGTGCATTTAAATGACGACGTTTCCACAGTCAAAGCAAAGTTTGGTGAACCAGCATTCATGCAAGATGAGCCTGAATGCCCATCAGCGAAAAACTATGTGTACCCTATCAGCCAGGTGAGCTTCGAACTGACGAGAGCGAGCAATTCACCAAGTCCAAAAGTTGTCAGCGTGCTTATTTTCACGGTCAAATAAACGTTTTCATGCTCACTGAACGCATTCGCGGTCAATTAACAGCTTTCAAGTAGCCTAATTAATGCTCAGCAAACACGGGTGTCGCCTTGCAATTGGCGTTCGACTTGGGTTAGGATCAGTATATAGATAATCCAATTGCGAGCGCTTCTCAGCCCGTGCTTCAGACGTATCAGCCGCTTTATCTGAAGTACCGACCTCAGTCTCTGGCAGACCTGGTCGGTCAAAAATCTGTTGCGCAAACTTTGACCAACGCAATAGATCACAGTCGCATCTCCCATGCATATCTTTTCACCGGTCCAAGAGGAACAGGGAAAACCTCCTCGGCGCGAATTCTCGCCAAATCGCTCAATTGCGAAGCGGGTCCAACAGCCACGCCGTGCCTGACATGCGCATCGTGCCTGGAAATCAAAGCTGGCAACTCACCTTCTGTATTCGAGCTTGACGCCGCCTCGAACAACAGCGTAGACGACGCCCGCTCATTGATAGAGCGAGCCCCACTTGTGGCACAGGGCGGTCGTTACAAGCTCTATATCATCGACGAATGCCACATGCTCACGAAAGAAGCATTCAATGCCCTTCTGAAGACCATCGAAGAGCCACCACCGATGGTGGTATTCATTCTGGCAACGACGGAAGAGCACAAGGTTCCACCAACCATCATCAGCCGCTGCCAACGCTTGATGTTCAAACTGGTCAATCAGAAAGAACTGGTGGCACATTTGCGTCATATTTCGACGCTGGAAGAGATTAATATACTTGACGAAGCCCTGGAATTGATCGCCAGAAGATCCGGCGGAGGGCTTAGAGACGCGCTTGGTCTGCTCGATCAAGCCAGCCTGCTCTCCACGAAAGAAAAACCTGTAGAGGTTAACGACTTGCTGCTTCTTCTCGGCGCAGTACATGAAGATATACTGTTGCAAATCAGTACAGCCGTACAAAATCGGGATGGTCAGGCTGTTTTAGCTGCTGCGAACACTCTTCTCATGGAAGGTCGTGAGCCGGCAATTCTTGTACTGGAACTGGCGAAACACTTCCTGAATCTAACTAAAGCATCATATGTGAATGAGACAGGCAGCCTCACAGCAGAGTCGTTGAATACGTTGGTGCTGGGGTCACCTTCATACTTACAGGCGCTCGTTTCACAAGCCAAAAATTTTGACCGTGCCGAATTGGCATTGATGGTCGAGTATCTCGATAAGCTCGAACAGACGTGCAGGCGCTCCAGCCAGCCGGTTCTGAGCGTGGAGATGGGTTTACTGGCCCTGTGCCACCGACACGATATGACTTTTGTTCGAGATCTCGATGCCCGCCTCAAGACGCTCGAAAGTGTGATGGCTGACGACATCGCCCGGGGACCGGTAACAGGAGTGGCGCGACCAGCTGCGCCAGCCACTTCAAATGCAGGACCAACTTCACATGCAGCACCACCATCGGCCCCTCGACCGAACGTCGGCACTCACGCTGCTGTGCCATCGCACACGCAACCTCGAACCGAGAGTGCGCCGGCTCACGTTCAGTCAGACCACAGACCAAGCCCCAGTCACACTCCAGCAGCCGCTCATGCACCTGCTATGGGAACCCATGCTCATGGTGCCGCGGCCGACGCCCGCCCAAGTCACCAGTCATCGACACCAAAAGCGGTGCCGGGAAAATCCGAACGTCATACGGAGCACTCTGCTCCAGTTGAGAAGGCACCGGCTCCGACAACGACAGTTTCAAACAAAATCAATGAAATGATGGCAGCAGCCGGATTCGGAGCGCCATCGACAAGCAGTTTCAAAAGCGGCAGCGGAAGCAGCAGCAGCAGCAGCAGTAGCAGTAGTGGGGACAAAGCCAGGTCCTCAGGCTTTCCAGCGCCGGCAGCAAAAGTGCCGATGGAGGCTCCGCCGGGAGACAGCTCATACGACGACGTCGAACCCGAAGAGCAGACTAGAATTGCAACACCAGTAATACGCCCACCCGTGGAAGAACCCAGCCTGGAAGTGCTCGAAGCACAAGGCGACGTCATCGCCGAAATCGATGATTACGATATTCTTCCGAAGCCAATTTCAGCCCCTGCACAAGAACCACTACCTCTCGCAGCGCCTCCGATAAACACCCCACCCGCTTCTGCTTCAGAAGATGAAGAAGAGGAAGAGGAGGAGGAAGAAGAAGCACCAATTGAATCGGATGACTATGACGACGGAATTCCGCCAGCGCCTATTGTTGTTGAAGATCCGGCACTGAAATCTCAAGCCGCAGCAGCCCAACCGACGATAAACGAATCAACACCATCGCGGACAGCGGCAGCACCATCGGCGCCAGCCACCTCATCCGCACCAGCTGCGACACCACCATCGGGCGGTGAAGATATCGATCAATTCTGGTCTGAAGTAAAAGAGAACTTGCAGAAGCGCCACTTACCGACTTTCAGTATAGTCAGCGTTCATGCCTTTCCTGTCGCGCTGGACAACGGCGACTTAGTGCTCGGCGTGCGCAAAGAGTATTTCCAAAAGCAACTGGAAACCAAGATCGACCATCTGAAAGCCGCCTGTGCAGCCGCATCCGGACGCACAATGAATGTGCGCATAAAAGTCATTGCAGATAATGCCCCTGCCCCCGCAGCCGCATCCAAAGCTCCAGCAGCGCGTCCGAAAGAAACACGGTCAGCCCCGGCAGATTCAGAGGAAGGAGAGAGTAGGGCGCCAAACTCTCCTCCAGCTGCCAATCAAAGCACTGCGCAAAGTAGCTCCAATGCCAGGCAGCCTGAAGGGCAGAGCCCCGTTCGAACCTCACACTCAAGCCATATCGAGTCGCGCGTCGGCGGCAATCTGATTAATGAGGCTTATAAACTTTTTGAAGGACCAGGCTCCCGCCTGATCGGCTAAACAAGTTTCGAAGCTTCAGCAGTATTCTTCAGCGAATCTCGAAGCGAGCAGCGCTCAATTCAGACCCCGACTCCGCCTCTTGTGAATCGGCCCAACTGACCTCCACCGATGAAACATCAGCGTGCGCAGGACCTTCCTTGCACCAGTCAATTAACGCCTCCACGACGGCTCGGTCGCCAAGAGCACAAGCCTCCACAGACCCGTCCTTCAAATTACGCACCCAACCGCGAAGCCCAAGGGCGTCTGCCTTTTCGCGCGTGCTCCAGCGATAGCCAACGCCCTGCACTCGACCCTTTATCAGAAGTATTGCTTTTGCCATATGCCAAATATTGAACTGCTTTGGTCCAAAATCAGCAATAGATCCTTGGTGCAAACGATGCAATCCGTGGCATGAAACAGATAAGATATGGGGAGGGCTATACTTTCCATAGCACTCGTTTCCAGTCGGTCAATGAGCTGACGTGGAGACTTACTCGGACAACGCGCCATCGATGATGACAGACGACGGAACACAGACGAAAAATCAAGATAAAGAGCGCGTTATTGCGGCAATCGCCGCTTTGAAAGCACAAGGCTCGGACATTAATCCATACACCGTATCAGGCGAAGCGCAGGTTCCGAGATCGACGCTCTATCGCGATCCGGAGTTGATGGATTTAATTTATCGTGAACGCAATGGCGATGACAGCAGCCAGATGTCCAACGACGAAATCCAGAGCAAAATCGCTGAATTGGAAGAAGCCAACGAGGCGCTCAACGAACAAATCTGGGACCTCGAAAAACAGCTCGAAGCAATGACAAAAGCGAAGCAAGACGCTTACGTTCAGGGTTTTCAGGCAGGTATCGAAGAAGCGGCAAGACGACTCGCCGCCAGTACAAACGCCGAGACAACCGGGTCACGCCCGGCAATTCAGGTGGAAACGCCGGTTGACGAGGTGCAACCAGCCTCGCACACAGCCACAACATTTGAACCAACCCCGGTAGGCGTGGCCCTTGGCGAAGTCGATTATGAGTACAGCGACCCGACGATGTCGTCCTCGTCGGCATCGGCTCCGACTAGTTTGTCCTCATCGCCAGAGCCACCCGAATCTTCAACTGCAGCGGCACCAACTGCTCGAGTTATTGCAGAAAGCGGCAAGCAAACCTCAAAACCGATCGAAGAAAGCACCGGCGACTATGAACCACTCAGTGACAGTCACATAGCCGGCGACTTTCACTTCGATAACTCACTCATGGCTGACAATGAGGACAGTTACAGCATAGAAAACAAGTTATCTGCATCACCGCCGGAACCCAAACCTGCAACATTGACAGCTGAATTGCCCACCGTGCCCAATTCAAGCACAGCGGCTCAGGCAAAAGCAGCGAAAGATCCCGAAGAAACCGGCGAGCATGACATTTTCGACGACATCGAATCGTTGGTTAGCGAACAACGCGAAACGCCAGCGCCTGCGCCAGCATCGACCAAAGCAGCTGCCGATATGGACTTCAGCCTGGCCAGTGAAAACCCCGAACCAGAACCCCAGCCTCGCAAAAAGAAGAATTTTCCCGATATCGACTTTGGTCTATCATCCGAGCCTGAAACAAATGGCGGCGAACATCACCAGGAGGCGATGCCCGCAGGTGCAGTGCAGACCGCACCGCGCCCGCCCGAACCGCAGCCGGCAGCCGTGGCGGCAGCAGCGGAAGAAGGTGCTGTCAGCCAGCTAACGCGCGATCCGGAGGGCATTTACAACATCGCCCGGTCCGGCCCGACCGTCAGCAGTAGCGCCTACAACCCTCTGGTCGAGTTGTCCTGGAAAGATCTTCAGACCGTCTATAACTTCAGCGTTGCCTCTCTTAAGGACTACGCCAAACCGGGCTTTGGCAGCGAACCCGGCTCATTGGGCGGAACCAACTTTGCCGACTCCTCCACCCAGCAGCCCAAAGCCGCCCCACAGCCGAAACAACCGGCACCAAAGCATGAAGAGCGATATATGGAACCGCCCGACCCGATGGGTCAGGATCCACGGCGCACCGGAGATCGCTTGCAGGCGCTCTCAGACCCCCGCAATCTGCTCGACTCAGAACCAATCGTCGACCTTGATGCACTGGATATTTTCGACGATCTGGACGATTACGTCGATCTCGACAAAATCGAAGTTATTGAAGACGTGGTTGCCAAGCCCAAGGCAGAAGAGCCATCCATGGGCGGCGACGAGTTGCGAGAGCTGATTAAGGGTCGCATCAAACAAGCGGCAGAAATGCCCAACGAGCCAGCCACGCCGCGCATGACCACTCCGCCCCAGCAGGGCAAAGATGATGCCAAGGGCGCCGCACCAGCTGGTGGAGCGCGCAACAAGTTCATCGGCGGTGCCAAAGCCGGTCAAGAACCACCGCCGACCACTCCAAGCTTCGTAGTCAAGCAAATTCCTCCTGAAATTCGCAAAGCTTGCATGATTTTGGGTCTTAAACCAGAAGACGCTACACAAAAGTCGGTTATCGAAGCCTGGAAGAAACAGATTGCCTCACCAGGCGTCCATCCCGACCTGGGCGGCGATACCGAAGCAGCCGTCTACCTGAATACTGCGAAAGACCAGCTGGTTCGCTGGCTAGACCAGCAGGCGCCCAAACTTGGTAAGAAGTTCGGGCAGGCTAAACCAGAGCCCCCTCGTCCGCCCAAAAAAGACGACGACTGAGTGTAACGAAACCAGTGAAACCAAGAGACGTTTGCTTCCTCCGAAAGCGGCTCGGTGGATCAACCTGCTTATAATTGATGCGAATCAATCGCCGTGTAATTGGTATTTGATTCAGTCGATCCGCCCGGACTTTTGCCTCAACTGAGCAGTTGTTTAGAAGCGAATCGGCGAGCGTGGATTCCGAGGACTGCCAACGCAGCACGCTACAGACTCAAACCGCCCTCGGTTTGCAAAGGAAAAAAACTAATGGCCAAACCAGTGGTCGCAATCGTTGGTCGCCCCAACGTCGGCAAATCTACATTCTTCAATCGCTGCATCGGTGCTCGACACGCAATCGTCGACGACAGCCCCGGCGTCACACGTGACCGCCTCTATAGAGAAACCGACTGGGCTGGTCGCCAATTTCTGCTCGTAGATACAGGCGGCGTCATTCCCAATAGTTCCGAATCAATTCAAAACGAAGTCTTCGATCAAGTCACACTGGCGGTTGACGAAGCCGACGTAATCATTTTCATGGTCGATGGAAAAACAGGAATATCAGGCGCGGACGAAGAAGTGGCCAACCTTCTGCGCCGCAGCAAGAAGCCGATTATCGTAGCCGTGAACAAAATCGACGAGCCTAAAGAGCAGCCTAATGCCATGGAATTTTATGGACTTGGGCTCGGAGACCCGCATACACTCTCGGCTATGAGAGGAAGTGGTGGAGTCGGTGATTTGCTCGATAAGGTAGTGTCTCTATTTCCTCCCGAGACACGCAAATCCGTCGACCTGGACAATCTCTCACAAAATGGCGAAGCAGCCGAAGAAGAAGAGGAGCAAGGACCGCTCTCGCTCGCCATCGTGGGCAGACCAAACGTCGGTAAGTCTTCACTCGTAAATGTACTCGTAGGAACAAACCGCAGCATCGTCTCCAATGTGCCGGGCACCACGCGCGATGCTATTGACTCGCAAATAAAGTTTCAGGGGAAAGAATATATACTCGTCGACACCGCAGGAATTCGCCGAAAATCGCGGGTAGACTACGGCATTGAGGCATTTGCCGTAGTGCGTTCACTGCGAGCCCTGGAACGAGCAGATGTCGTAATTTTGATCTTAGATGCGACGCAAGAAATTTCAGACCAAGATCAAAAAATCGCCGGCAAAATCGACGAAGCAGGTAGAGCCTGCGTGATCGTCGTCAACAAGTGGGATTTAATCGACGAGAAAACTTCCAAGCTGATGAAACAGTTCACTGAAAACGTGCGCTCAGAGTTGCGCAGCATCGCCTTCTCGGAAGTTATTTTCACAAGCGCAATCAACAAGCAGCGCGTCACCAAGATTATCGAAGCAGCAGATCGCGCACACGCAATGACCAAGAAGCGAATTGGAACCGGGCTTCTCAACCAGATCGTCAATGAATCTGTGGCCCTCGTTCCACCACCGTCATCCAAACGAGGCAAGCGCTTAAAAGTGTATTACACGACGCAAGTATCGACCGCGCCACCAACATTCATACTGTTCGCCAATGACGACAAACTGATGACAAAAAATTATGAGGCGTATTTAGAAAGAAAGTTGAGAGAGGCGTTTGGTTTCGAAGGAACGCCGATTAGAATAGTGACCAGAGCAAAGAAAGACAATCGCTGAGAGGACGATTTTCGTGATAGGGGCGCTGCTGCTTATAATCTGTGGCTACGTCATGGGATCGATTCCTACGGGCTTCTGGCTGATCAAGGCTCTGAAAGGAATCGACATTCGTCAGTTCGGCAGCGGCTCGACAGGCGCCACCAACGTCTGGCGCGCGGCTGGTCCAGCAGCCGGAATCTTCACGTTTTTCTTCGACACGATCAAAGGCTACATTCCCGTAGCAGCGGCAGTCTATCTCGACACACACGGCTACGAATCGGAATGGGCTTTCGCCTACCCGCATCTGGTACCGTCTATAGTGGCAGCGGCGGCCCTTGTCGGCCACAGCAGATCCGTGTTTTTGAAATTCTCAGGCGGTAAGAGCGCCGCGACCGGACTGGGTACTCTTTTGGCTCTCAGCCCCATGGGTGGCTTATGCACTTTCCTGACCTGGATGCTTATTGTTAAACTGAGCGGATATATCTCTTTAGCATCGATACTGGGAGTTGGCTCGTGCCCATTCTGGTTTTATGCTTTCCACGCGTCAGTTCCCGCCATCGGCTATTGCATCTTCGGCTTTATCTACGTGACTTACAGGCACAAAGCGAACATACAACGTATGCTTAAAGGAACGGAACCTAAAATCACAGACAAGAAAAAAGTTGACACGACTGAAACATCAAGCAAGTTACCTGACACCACATCTAGCACTACCGAATCAACTACCTGACCATGAAAAAATCTGTTTCTAGAACTTCAATTGCTATCGCAATTCTCACGATCGCGCTTGGTTTACCAGGCATGGCGCTACCTGATGGAACGGCGAAATCCTCGACTGGAACGTCGAAATCCTCGACCGGAACGTCGAAATCCTCGTCCGGAACGGCAAAATCCTCGTCTGGAGCGGCAAAATCCGCCGCCACAGCAGAATCCAAGCCAGCCGGAAATTCTGGCAACGGCGCCCAGAAAGCCGCGGGCTCCAGCGCTGAAAGCAAATCGACAGCTACTAAAACTGCTGTCTCGGCAGCAAAACGAGCGGTCAATGCCGCGAAAGCAGCCGAATCAGCAGCGCAAGCTGCAGTTGCCGTTCATATGACGCCGGAAGAAACCGAAAATATCCGTATATACAAACAAGCAAACCGGGCCGTCGTAAACATCTCCAGCCAGACGACAGCCGAAGACGTCTACCTCAATCTCGTGCCCAAGGAAGGCTTCGGCTCGGGAACGATTATTTCAAGCGACGGATACATCCTCACCAACAACCACGTCATTAACGGAGCCACGAGCGTGCGTGTGACGCTCTTCGACGGCTCGAGCTATCCAGCCACACTGGTCGGCGACGATCCTCCTAACGACCTGGCTGTGATCAAAATCAACGTCCCGCCGGGCATGAAACTCACCACCATTGCCTTCGGTGACTCATCCAATCTGGAAGTCGGACGCCGCGTGCTCGCTATCGGTAATCCGTTCGGCTACGACAGAACAATGTCTTCGGGAATTATCTCAAGCCTCGGTCGAACGCTTAGAACCGAGAAAGGAAGATTGATCAAAGGCATAATTCAGACTGACGCCGCCATCAATCCCGGCAATTCAGGCGGTCCGCTGCTTAACTCAGCAGGACAGATGATTGGCATAACCACTGCAATCTTCAGCAATACAGGTTCTTCAACCGGCATCGGTCTGGCGATTCCCATCAATATAGCCAAACGAATTGTGCCCGAACTGATTGCCCACCACGGCGTCAGCCGTCCGGACCTGGGCATCGAACTGTACGAACGCACAGACAAGGGACTGAGAATTATCCGACTGGACCCGAACGGTCCGGCTGCAATTGCTGGATTGAGCGGTCCCAAACTGGTAATTTATAAGGACGGCGATTTTGTCTTCAGAAGCATAGATCGCAGTCTGGCTGACATTATCACCGGTATCGACGGTACTCCCGTCAAAACACTCGATGATTTGCTCTCATATGTAGAGCAGAAGAAAGCTGGTCAAGTGGTTACACTGACTGTATTGCGCTCAGGGAAGAGCGTCAAAATTCCAGTAAAATTGTCACTCGTAAGTTCAGCATAGGCTGCGGCCACGGAGAGAAAATTGTCAAGGATTCTCGTAATAGACGATGATCAAGCCATCGCCGAGTTGGTAAAAGTCAACCTGGAGCTGCTCGGGCATCAGGTCACTACAGCCAACGACGGTATCAAGGGATTGGCTCTCGCCCAACAGAATAGACCGGACCTGGTCGTACTCGACGTGATGATGCCTGACCTGGACGGTTTTACCGTCTGCCAGCGTCTTCGCCAGAACCCCACCACTCATCCGATCCCAGTTTTGATGCTCACCGCCCTCGGCATGACCAAAGACAAAGTGACAGGCTTTGATTCCGGCGCCGACGATTACCTGGTCAAACCTTTCGAAATTCCTGAACTGCAGGTGCGCATCAGAGCCCTGCTGCGCCGCTCCGGCTCCGTGCCGCAGTCGTCAACTCTGCCGGAAATTTTGCACGCAGGTGAAATAACGCTAATCCCAGAAAATCTGCAGGCGAAGGTAAAAGAGCGCATCGTCAAATTGACACCGACAGAGTTCGAAATTCTGCATTGCTTGATGCAACACCACGGTCAAACCGTTTCCACCGGCAAATTGCTGGAAGAAGTCTGGGGCTACTCGCCCGATGATGACGTGGATACAATCCGCGTACATATCAGACATTTGCGCACTCGTTTGGAAACATCAGATCGCAAATACATCAAAACAGTCTATGGCGGTGGCTACCAGCTCATTTCTGACGGATTCGAGAGAGCCGCCGGCGAAGCCTGAGCACCACCAGTAGTATCCGAACAGACACGGTGCAAACACTCACCGTGTCTTTATTTGTTGGTGCAATAAGTAAAGCCCCCAGTAAATGGCGGGAATGCTGATTACAGCTATCGAAATCGTCATGCCAACTTTCCAAATCTCGGGGCCAAAACTGCGCTGATCGCTGGACATACAAATATCCACTAAGGATCCCAGGCAGTAACACAAGTTCCAGAAGACCGGAAGCACCGTAAGGGCGAACAGATAGGCAATTGGCTCTACTAAATCTTCACCGCCAACCAGAACGTTAGCCTGCCTGATACAAAATGCGTACAAAACAAACGAGACTACTGTTGCCGCAACGATGAGCAGATTGTAGAAAAAGCGGCGCTGCTCCCACCATTTCCATATCTCGGTCCTGGTTACGTTCGGCCCGACCAGAGGCTGGAAAAGCCCAGAGGCTTCTCTATCTGCAGCAAAATTATTCTCGACCATAGGTTCATTGTATAGACTGCCGCTTAATTTCGCTCGCTCTCATCGAACCTCATCGCAAACGGCTCTGGCGCTGTCCTGAATGGCTCCAGCAACATCCTGAATGGCTCTAAGCCATCTTCCAGAGCGAACCAACTTTCGCAACACGTCGCTCGCTCAGGCTCTTGATGCATGCCACTATATGCAGTGACATGATAAAAAAAGAAGACGTATTGAAGTTTCAAGCAATATTACAAATTGCCGATACCGCTTGACATATATCGTTTGCGTATAGCCTGATTTGATCGCGTAATCTTATATGAGAGAAGACTTCACAAGCACGAAGTCAAGCGCCCGAAAACCACGCATAATCTGATTCTGTAGAAATTGTGCAGAAGGAAACTATAGACTTTTTAAGTAAACACAGAGCCTGTTCGCTAGACATTCTTGAAATCCACCCGATATGATGTGCAGCGAGCCATTGATAACTTATCTATGGATAGTCTGTATCAGCAACTGCTGATAATCCGAGACTTAAAAACCGACATCGGTGACTAAGGAGAAGTAACTTGCTATTCAACAGTTTGCAGTACTTGGTGTTCTTGCCCACAGTATTTTTGCTGTTCTGGCTGCTTCCACATCGCGCCCGCGTGCCACTGCTCTTGGTGGCAAGTTATGTGTTCTACATGACCTGGCGTCCGATTTATGGATTGCTCATCCTTGGCTTGACCGTCGCTAACTGGCTGCTCGTCAACCGGCTCGGCAAATCGGAAACTAAGAAAAAGGCATGGCTCACCGCGACCGTCACGGTCAACTTAGTTACTCTGGCAATCTTTAAATATCTGAATTTTGGTCTCGATACCATCAAAGATGGTCTTGCTCTGGCTGGCGTCAATTGGCATGAACCTCACCTCCACATTCTCCTCCCGCTCGGTATTTCGTTCTTCGTATTCGAGTTTATTCACTATGCGGTTGAAGTTTACAGAGGCAAACCAGTAGTCAAATCGCTCATCGATTTTGGCTTGTTCGCATCCTTCTTCCCCACGCAGATCGCAGGTCCGATCAAACGCTATCAAGACTTCATTCCGCAGCTCAGCATTCCAGCTAAGTTCAAATGGGAATACGTCGATGAAGGTATGCAGATGATCCTCATGGGTCTCGGCAAAAAAGTTTTGATTGCAGACAACCTGGCAATGGTTGTGCAAGCAGGCTTTTCACACCCGGAGAATTTCTCTTCCTTAGATCTCTGGTTGATCACCTATGCATTCGCTTTCCAGATCTTCTTCGACTTCGCCGGATACACAGATATCGCCCGCGGTTCCGCAATGTTGTTCGGCTACAAAGTGCCGATCAACTTCAATTTGCCTTACCTGGCTGCGAACGTAGCTGACTTCTGGCACCGTTGGCACATCAGCTTGTCCACATGGTTAAGAGACTACCTCTTTATTCCTCTGGGCGGTTCACGTGGCGGCAAGTGGCTGAACTACAGAAACTTGTTCCTCACCATGACACTGGGCGGTCTGTGGCACGGAGCTGCCATGCACTTCCTGGCATGGGGCGCATATCAAGGCGCGCTGCTCATCTTGCACAAGGAATACTCAAGAGGGCTGGAAAGAGCTGGAGTCGCTTCAAAACTTCTCAGCTCCAAGCTCTATCACGTCGTTTCAGTCATCGTGACATTCCACATCGTCTGTCTCGGCTGGGTATTGTTCCGCGCTGATGACTTGAACATTGCCGGTAAGATCATTGCCAAGTTGGCTCAGGCTCCAGAAGCTCTGGCACACTTCAGCTCATCGCAACTGGCTGTTCTTCAGATCCGTGATCCAATCATCTTCCCTTCGTTGGTTCTGATTGTTCCTGCGTTGATGGTCTCTCATCTGGTCGTCAACTGGCTGAACGATAAAAAGTTCTACCAGAGCCCACCCTGGGCAGTGCAGGTAGCCGTCATGGTTGTCCTCATGTGCGTGCTGACAATCTTCAGTCCAGATAGTTCACCGAAGTTCATTTACTTCCAGTTCTAATGGTCAAGTGACGTCGGCGGGTAGAGTCCAGGCTTGTCACAACAAGTTCTGCGAGTCGAACGATTCAGGCATCTCCTTTGGCAACAGCACAATCAACTACTTCTAATAAGCCACAATCCGCGCGTAAGCTCGTGAAAAGCCGCTTCCTCGTTGCAATTGTTGCATTCATCGCGGTCAGCGCCGTGTGGGGCTGGACACGTCTGGGGGCTCTCAGTCCTTCGGATTTCCCGTTCCACACCTGGACAGCCTGCGCGATCGAAGACTTCCTCAGCAACGAGCAGGGTCGACCTCAAATCGACCTCGTTGGTTCATCGCTCATGCTTGCACCGATTGGCGGAGTCGACGCCGACTTCACCAACGCCGCTGTAGATGCCCCACATCACCACCGCAGTCTCTACTTCGAGAACGCCTTCAAGAAGCGCACAGGCGAGTCAGTGAAGACATTCAACTTCGCCTTGCCTGGCGAAATGCCGTCTGATGCCTACCTGATTACAAAGTTCCTGATGAAGGGCGAGAAACGCCCTGACGTAATCGTTTATGGCGTCGGACCAAGAGATTTCCTCGACAATCTCTTACCGAGTCCGTCGGCAACAGACCCTTACGCCTGGTTGAGCAGATTTGGAGACGTCAACGACCGCATCGCTCTGATTTCACCAGACTGGCAGCAACGACTGAACTACGAGTTAGGACGCCTGATCTATCCATACGGTCAGAAAGTCGACCTCAACAATTCATTCTGCCGAGCGGTGACAGCAACATTGAACAAAGTCGTTCCACCAACTGACGGTGGAGCGCCGATGAGCGTGCGCCGGACCATTTTGCCTGAATACCGCAACTTCGAAGTCGGCAAAAACGAATGTCTGTTCACTCCGACCACAGATGCCAACCGCCCGGCATTCACCGATAACATCGCCGAATACAAGAAGCGCTACAAGCACATGAAGTGGGACACATATCTCACTCAGATGCGCTTCATGATCGATATTCTCAATACTGCCCGTGAACGTAAGACGCACATGGTCATCGTCGCCATGCCGATTACGCCGATTAACCGCTCCCTGCTCAGCGACCTCGCCTGGGATACATACAAGCGCAGCATCAAGGTCATAGCGCTGGCAAAAGGCGCTACCTTCATCGACATGGAAGGAAGCGGCAAGTTCGCGGTCAAAGATTTCAGCGACACTGTCCACCTGCATTCAGGCGGCGGAGCCAAATTGCTGGATCTGCTGTCAGAGCGCCTGGCTAACGATCGCGCTGTAATGACAGCATTGAATCAACCCGCCAGGGCTGATCAGAATTCAACTACCGTCGCCGGCTTGAAAGGACAGCTTCAATGACCGGAACTATCGCACCACCACCAGCAGTGGAACAACAGCATGCCAACCATCATGGCGATGCACCATTGCCGTTCGTCGATCGCCGCAAGAATGGACCGAGATACAAACGCGGCTACCAGAGCGTTTTCGTGTTGTCGTTTGTTGCTTACATAGCAATCAACTTGTATCTATCTTTCTCGGGACCAATTGAATTCGATCCCTACAATTACATTTACCGCGGCTGGTCGTGGTGGATTCTCAACGATCTGAGACGACATCCGCAGCCACATAATGTGGCGTTGCTGGGGTCTTCGCTGATGGTTAGCGCGGTGGCAGGAACGGATGCCAACTTCCTAAACGAGAAGATAGACCTGACCAATTACCACAAAGCTGCTTACCTCGACGACAGATTACAAGCCAAATTCGGTGGAAAATTCAACACCTTCAACCTCTCTGCGCCAGGACAGATGCCGTCTGACGCCTTCATGACGCTGAAGGCGATGGTCAACACTGCTGACCGCCCTGAAGTGGTTGTCTATGGCGTAGCGCCAAGAGATTTCATCGACAGCACGCTTTCGAGCCCGGTAGATACCGAGCCATTCCACTATTTGAAGCGCATCGTCAACCTTGATGATGTTTCCAGCGCGCTCTTCAGAAGCCCACAAGCCAAGCTGGATTTCTGGCTCTCGAAGAGTTTGTACTTCTATCAATACTCACTGGACATTGAAATGGCAGTGAACGAATTTGTCACCGAAAAACTGGCTGTATTGCTGCCACCAGACAAGAAACATCCTTTCACCTGGTGGGATCGCACGAGATTGCTGCCTAATTATCTGCCAGGCGAAATCAAGCCGGGCGCGATGATTAGCGCGCCTATGGATTTCGAAACAGCGAAAACACACTTCGCCGACAACACGAAAGAATACATTCAACGCTACAAAAAGCCTGATCGACACATTTACAAAACCCAGTTCATTTTCCTGAACAAACTGGCCGAGTTTTGTCATCGCGAAAAGATTGAACTCGTCATCGTCAACATGCCGATTACGCGTTACAACGTCAGCATTCTCAAGCCGCAAGTATATTTGAATTACATTCAGGCGCTGCGTGAGTGGGCTTTTTATCACAACTTCCTCGCTTACGATTTGTCGAACTTCGAAAAATACGAGCGCTCCGACTTCCATGATTCAGTTCATTTGAACGCATTTGGCGGCAAGAAACTGTTCGACAATATCGTTGAAATTCTCAGCTCAAACATCCGCACATCTTCAGCAATGGAGATGGCCGGCAAAGAGCTGGAGCGCCATCGCGCCATTGCTGAATACAGCAAGAATCATCCTGAGCAACCGGGGATGAGACCGCTATGAGCTCCGAGACGAATTCAACAATCGCAAAAGAAGCGACTTTAACAGACACGAAATCGACGATGGAAACATCGCTACAGAACATTTCGTCGACGTACGAAAGCCTGAAGAAGTCCGAGAAGAAAACATCACCACTGACCTGCCGCACACTCTCAGCATTCCTGCTCTTCGCGGTCGTAAACATAGCGATATCTTATATAGTGCCACATCCAGCCAGAGTAGTGGATGAAGAATTCATTCGCTCGAACGGTTCGGAAGCTCGCCAGCAAGGCAAGTGGACATGGTGGATCAGCCGCAACTACCTGGGTCGCCGCCATGCACCGGATATTGCCACTATGGGCAGCTCGCAGATGGGCTCGGCAACTTTCTCAGCCGACGCTGCCACGTTGAAGAAGCCTCTGGATTGTGTCCTGCACCGCAGCAGCTCAACGCTCGAGAAAGAACTCTTCGACCGCACCGGCAAGCGCGTAGATACCTTCAACTTCGCTATGGGCGGGTCGATGGCTTCTGATGCTTACATGTTCTCCAGTGCGCTTTTCAAAGCCGATAAGAAACCCAGAATGGTTGTTATCGGAGTCAGCCCCCGCGACTTCATCGACAATACACTGCCTTCTGTAAGCGCCACTGAACCATTCAATTTCTTCGCCCCCTTCGTTGAACTGGGCGAACTGAGCCATGTCGCATTCTCAGATCCTCTGGCAGAGTTCAACTTCTACGTCAGACAAAATCTGCCGCTTGAACGAATTCACGATGCGCTCGATCAATGGGCGAAGAATTATCAGAACGAAGCGCCGACTCAAATGACGGCTATTCCCAAAGCTTCCGAGCACAAATCATTGCTCAGAGCCGTTCTTGGCTCAGCAGACGAAGTCAGGCTGAACGAATGGCTGATACCAGAAACGATACCAGCATGGATCTTCGAAGATAACACAAAAGAATACCTGAACAGATTTAAGAACTGCAGACCACCGCTATACAAATCCGAAAAAGCATTTTTCAATGCATTCCTGGCTAACATGGATGCTCAACACATTCCCGTGCTGGTCGTGGGAATGCCGAGCCTGCCGGCTAATCGCACCATTCTTCCAAACGACTTCTGGACAGAGTTCCGCGGTGATGTCGCCGGCATGTGCAAGACGCACAATGCAATATGGGTCGATCACACAGATGACCCGCAATTCGAATTGCCCGATTATCTCGATACCGTACATTTAAATGCGAAAGGCGGAAAGAAAATCTTCTCCGAGATGGCAAAAGCAATAACAGCGGACCCAGAGCTGCTTTCCGTCGTCAACACGACGAAAGTTGATCCCAGGCTGACTGAAAAGAACCAACCTGCACACTTTAGCTTCTAGGTTGCAATCGATTTGGCATGACGAATCAGGCTAGTGCAAGAATTCTATTTCTGAGCCCGGATCTTGAACAGGGAAGACTAGCAAAAGAACTGTTCGACAGCGAAGCGGCTAAAGCCGAACTGGCTTGGAACGCCCTATGTGGACTTCATTCCGAACTTTCACAGGCGAACCAGGATGTGAACCTGGTGGTTATTTTGCACAACGGTATTGCTCCGAATCATCCGCAGTCAGATTCCATAAGAACGGAATCCTGGAACATTGGCACACCTGACGACAATCTATTGCAGCAAAACATATCTCGGCTGGTGGTCCGCTTGATTCTCCAGGGTGGGCGCCGCACTCCTCTCTCAGTAGAAACCACGACGAAAGCAAATCACACAGACAACGCAAAAGCGGCAGCACAAGCCATGGTGCGGGTCGGATTGGAATCAAAAGGACGCGGTGGCAAGAAAGTAAGCGTGATTACGGGACTGCCGTTGAGTGATACCGAATTCGATACCTTAACCACAAAATTGAAACGGACATGCGGCACAGGCGGAACACATAAAGACGGGCAAATTGAAATTCAAGGCGATCACCGCGAAAAACTTATGGCAGAACTGCAAAAGCTCGGCTACAAGCCAAAAAAAACCGGAGGCTAACCGTGCGCTTTTGGTTGGCCACGGCATGAAATTTGCAAAGCCAACCGCCAGCTAGAAATTACCGGCGTTCAAAACTCGGATGGCCGCACTTGCGGCGCCGAATCCATTATCGATATTTACTACTGTAACTCCCGGTACACAGCTGGATAATAGGCTGTTCAAAGCCGCCTGCCCTCCAGCTGTCACACCATAGCCCACGCTTGTGGGAACCGCAATGACGACGGATGGAACCAGACCAGCCAACACTGTGGGCAGCGCCGCATCCATTCCAGCAACAGCGATAATTATCGGAAAGTTCTGTAGAGCAGGCGCAGCATCGACAATGCGCCACAGACCAGCTACTCCCAGATCCTGAAAAACAGATGCAACATATCCATAATATTCAAGCGTCTTGGCGGCCTCAGCAACAATCGGCAAGTCGGAGGTGCCACCGGATACGATTGCGACAAGAAGACTGCGATTCAATTCAATCGGCTCACCAACTACAGCCGTGTTCGAAAGTGCATCATAAGTGATTACAGCTTTCGTTTCCTTGGGCAGCTTCGCGTACTGCTCGGGGGTCAACCGGGTCAGCAAAACTCTGCGCCCTTCTTCAAAAATCTGTCCGACAATGCGGCTTATTTGATCGATACTTTTGGAAGCACAAAAAATGCATTCGTCCAGGCCGGTGCGTTCGCGCCGGTCTCTGTCTTCCATAAAATCGTCAGTCAGTGTCATTTAGCTGCTTGTAGAAATGCGCTTCCGGTGCGGTAAGCAGTCACATCCAGCGGATGGCTCTTGAACCTGTTTGCCAACAGCGAACGGATCTCGTGCTCGATCGATTCGTTCTGTCTGATATTCGACGAAACTTCCGGTAGGGATTTTTCATCGATCTCGATTACTACCTTCCCATTTCGCAACCTGCATCTCACAGTTCGGCAAGAATATTTTTCAGAAATGAATAATTCGATAGCATTAATACTTTTCAGTTCGTCCGGCTCAATTGATATGCCGGTTTCAACGCGACTGGCCAGGCAGGGCGCCGCAGGCAGGTCTGAATACTGCGAAATACCATACAAAGGTGCCAGCTCTCGAATCATTTGCTTCGTGACATCGGCTTCGACGAAAGGATGCCTGACGCCGTAAGTTTTTGCCGCTTTGAGACCGGGACGAAACTCAAGCAAATCATCCTTGTTCGTTCCAGACACGATCACTGCATCGGTAGCCGAACGTATGGTGCCATACAAAGCAGATTTACAGTAGAAGCATCTATCGACCGGATTTTCGCGGTAGTTCGGATCGGCAAATTCATTCGCATCCACCAATCGCACATTCCACTTGAACTGCTCGGCGCACTCCAGAACGCGAGCAGTAGCCTGCTCTGGAACCGCAGCAGAAACCGCGTGAAACATCGTGCAGTTCACAGCACTCTTCTGAGACACCGCAAAACAAATCGAAGAGAGAACAAGACTGTCGATGCCGCCGCTGAGAGCGACAGCGATATTGTCGACATCGCTTATTATCTGTTCTAAGGCTTCAGCCTTTTCAATTATGCTCATCATTGGTTTCCTTTAGAACAGTTTTCTCAGCGGCATTTGCCAGCTTGCGCATGTCGTGGCAATTCGCAGAAGAAGCGCTTAAATCGTCAATATCCACCTTTGCAGTCTTCGCACCGCCGGGTCTCTCTGCTACTTTCACTCTTACATTGCTATCGCCGACCGTCATCGATTTCAATTCGCGAGCCAACACAGTTCTAGAAACAATCTGCTGGCGAACACCAAGAGTGGTGGTAGAACCAAGGATAAGATTCACAACTTGCTCTTGCAATTCAACCTTAGCGAGAACCTGAACACTCATTACCAGACGATTCTTCTTACCGTAAACCGTCGACTGGGTTACATCCAGCACACCTTCGGCAGCGCGCAGATTATCGAGACAGATCGCTAACTCCTCACCAGTCATATCGTCGATTTCGAAATTTAATAGCGCGATCGGTTGCTGTTCAGTCGGAAAAGACTGGAAAAATAAAACTCGCAACACATTACTGATAGACGGCAACTTCCTGGTTCCGAATCCATTTCCGACACCCTTCAGCTCCAGGGCAGAAGGCAATCTCAGAGAGGGATTCAAGTACTTTAGAATCGCAGCACCAGTAGGCGTTATTCGCTCGCCAAGCACGCCATCATCATGGAAAACAAATCCGCGCAATATTAATGCCACCGCGGGTGGAGGCACAGGCAGTTTACCGTGAGCACTGTCAATGAAACCTCCGCCTTTAGGCAACGAAGAACAAGACCATGTCGCACCATCCGCATACTCAATGGCACAAGCGGCACCGATCACGTCAACAACAGAATCCCAACCTCCGACCTCGTGAAACGAAATCAGTTCAACAGGCACACCGTGTACTTCTGCCTCCGCCTCTCCGATGATGCGGAATATGTTGAGACTGTGCTCTCGAACGCGCTCCGGCAATTTGGCGGTGGTCAGTATCTGGCGAATCTCTTCGTAGGTCCTATGAGCATGTCCGTGATTTCGCGCTTTTGCATAGACATTTTCGTACTGCGGCTTATCGTCGGGAACTGACGAAGGCGCGTGCTCATGATGTTGCGAGGTATGCAAATGGTCGAAATCATGCGGATGTTCGTGCGCCGATTGCTCGTGGTGTTCGTGGGTATGCAAGTGTTCGAAATCGTGCGGGTGCTCGTGCGCCGATTTCTCATGATGTTCGGCAGTATGCAAGTGTTCGAAATCGTGCGGGTGCTCGTGCGAATGTTGGTGCGCCTGCAAATGTGAATAGTCATGACTATGAAGATGAGAGCGTTCAACTTCAGTCACCTGAAAGTGCGTGCCAAGCAGAACACCGTCGTTCTTGGATTCAAAGCAAATGGAAACACCCGAGAAATTTGCTTCAGCAATGACTCGTTCAATTCGCAGCTTGAGTTCAGGAAATGCATTGGACATCGCAGCGATAAACATGTCGCCGGCGATTCCGCCTACCAGATCGAGATGAATGTGCACCAACCGAGCCTCCGTGCCTTCATCATAAAACACTTACCGGAGAACGCGGACATTCTTCTTCAAAGAAACACACAATCTAAAGTCAGCAGTTGGCTACAGCCTGTTCTGCTTGAAATCAGGGACGGATGGACCGCGAACGCCTTAGCTGCGCTCCTGAGACTCCATGGATTCGCCAAAAGGAGAAGGCCGCACTATTCTGAAACGGTTCAGGGGGACAACATTAGTGCTTGAACCGTCAGCCCGACTAGCGCTGTCACTATCGGCGAGAGCTTCGGCATCTGAGCCTTTGCCCGGAGCGACGGCAGATTTATCAACTCTCTCAATTTCCTCGGCAATATGCATCACTTTCGCAGCGTCATCGAGGTATCCGCTTTTCATTGCTTTGATTGCAATGCTTTCCAATTGTTTTATGGCTCTACTAACGTCTTCTTCCATACTTCCGGCCCTCCGCCAGCTTAGACGCAGAGTTACCAGGAAAGTTTCGGGAAAGTTGCGGCAAGCCGACCCTTTCGCCTGTTATCGTTTCAGGCATCGTTCGATGAATTTCCACGAATAACGGCTCGAGCCGATACCGCCTGTTTTCATTTTTCAGCGCGAGGCTTGCGCTTGCGCTGAGATTTCGGAATCACTTCCTTACCTCGGATACCGCTTGAATCTGTATTCAGCATTCTGTCGAAAATAAATGTCAGATCCTCACGATAAAAAACATCCTGCAGAAAAACGTGGCTGCCAGGCGGCCAGAGCAAATCAGAGCCGAACAAATCGTCATCCAGGTCGTGCAGATAAGCTTTATATAGATTGGAGCGGTCCAAGTCGGGTGTCAGAGCAAGCATGTACAAGCGCGGCAACAACGCAGTCTCGTGATCCTCCATTGCTTCCTTGAGCTGCTCCTCAGCCTTGTCCTTTTGCCCATTAAGCGCCATCATGCGGGCCACCTTCAAGTTCAAACGAAAACTTGGGGACAGTTCCAACGACTTGCGCATTGATTCAATAGCTTCATCCTTGCGTCCCAGCGCCCACAATGCCTCAGCCCGTGTCTGGTATAGACCTGACGCGACTTTCCCTTCACGCATAATCTTCGTGCTCACCCACGAAAACGGCACTGGATGCTCTCGAATTTCCTCCGCCTGCTCGAAGAAATGTGGTGCCAATTTCCGCTCAATACGCGAGTCACCAACCGCAGTGAAATCACACAAATAGTAGTTCTTAAGCATTTCAAGATAATTGAACATGCTGAATCCTACGTCCATCAAAACTAGAAACAAGAAGACGGCACCAAACTGTTGCACATAGACCGTACCCTTAACCTCAGGTTGCGCAAGCCTTTTAGAGAGACGAGAGTTTAGTTTGAGGGCAGGATTGTAATACTGCATCGTGTCGATCAACAGTTTTTGATCGGCAACACTGGCAAATCCAAACGGCACCTTGAGAATTTCTTCGGCGCCGACTGGCTGAAATAGCGGTATTCCGGACTTCTTCAATTTAGTGCTGGGAGCACCACTGAGTGCCCGAGACAAAATTCGCAAGTTGCCCCACATGGTCAACTCGACTTCGTCGATGGCACGCCACAGCACATGTCGCTGACCAAAACTGACACCTGGTTCCAAATCTGAAGAGTCAAGGCGAAGCCACTGTCGATAGACGCACGGAGGACGGCGCTTCCATATCGGCGAGAAGAAGTTACAGCCGGCCTCGCTTTCTACCCAGCTTAGAAAAAAGTGCGTAACGACCAGTGCAACCAACGCAGCTGGAACACCCAGCCAGGCAATGTTTACCTCGAACCAGAAATCGTTCGAATAGAGCGTGAGGAACCCCAACTCGAACATGATGAAGCCAATGGCGACGAGCGTATACCCCTGGTGACCGAGCGTCGTGCTCAGACTTACATCTGCTGCTGGTTCAAATGACGGTACTGTGGTCGAAACCACATCCCTGCTTTCAGACCCATCTGCACTGGAGGCAACACTCATCTAAGGAATCCCACATTGGTCGCTCCAATCTTATTCCCACTGATGCGTAAGTGCCATAGTCAAATCCCCAGGTTTAGTCTGGACTGACGCGACCCGAAAGGCTGTGGATTCGGTTCAATCAGTCTAACGATGGTGATGATGTACGGTGTGGTGTACGTGGTGCACGTGGCGCACGTGATGATGATGATGGTGGTGGTGATGGGTGACGCGACGGCTCGATGCTACATAAGGATAAGCGGCAGGGTTTTGAGAAGCATTCTGAATTTCTCGCTCAACAACTGAATGGCTTGCAGCCATCGTCGGAGCGTTCAAGGTTGCCAGTAAAACGAAAAACGGAATCAAAATTTTCTTCATTTTCCTATCCTTATACCATTTAGTTGCCGTCCAGCTAATTCAACCACATCTCTGATGGAACAAATTCCAGCCAGAGGTGCACAATGTTATCAGGAGGGTCAAATCGAACAATGATGAGCTTCTCGATAAGCTTGCAAGCCAAAAGCAAGATTGCGGTGCTATAACCGATTCAAGACCCTATACTGACGTGCATGCGACCGCAATACGAATGTGGCGCAGCACCCTCAGTCAAAATTCAGCGCCACAACTCATTCCAACTCTGACTATTCTGGAATCCGCAATGAATAAAGTATTGCTGGCCGAAGACGATGACTACTTACTCAAGGGACTCTTGCTCGCCTTGCAGCGTCGCGGTTACTCGGTGACGACAGCAAAAACGGGAGCGGAAGCACAAGCAGCGTTGCTCACAGACACTTTCGACTTGTTGCTGCTCGACCTGGGTTTGCCGGGAATCGATGGCACCCAGATATTGTCCGAACTACGAGCCCGTGGCAATGACGTGCCAGTGATCATCATCACAGCAAGAGATGGATTAGAAGACAGAATCAACGGTCTCGACCTTGGCGCCAATGATTATCTCGTCAAGCCATTTGACTTCCGCGAACTAGAAGCAAGAGCCCGAGCCGTTCTAAGAAAAACCAACTGGAATAATCAAGTCGAAATCGAGTTTGGGTCGCTGAAACTCAATACCAATAACGGGGTGTTGCAGTTTAAAGATGACGAACTGGATTTAACGCCGAAAGAAACTATCGTCTTAAAAACGCTGATGGCTAAAGCCGGTCGCGTAGTCAGCAAGCGGCAAATTATGAATCAGGTCTCCGATCACCTGGAAGAAGCGAGCGAAAACGCCGTCGAAATAGTCATTCACCGGTTGCGCAAAAAACTTGAATCCGCCAGGGTTCTAATCACTACCGTGCGCGGTTTTGGCTATCTGCTAACTGAAGAAAGAGCATGAAAAGACTTTCGATTAGAAAGCAGCTTCTCACTCTGTTTGTGCCCTTCTTGTTTGGACTGTGGATTGCCAGCGCGGTGCTGTGCTTCTGGCTGGTTTCCAATTTCTCGCACGAATCCTTCGACCGCGATTTGGTAAGCTCCGCAGATTCTGTTGTAGGCAGGCTGAGAGTGAAGCAGGGCAAGGTAGTCGTGGACATGCCACCAGCGGCGATTGCAATACTCAAACACGATGATTCCGACAAGTTTTACTACAGCGTCATTGATGCTGATGGAAAGCTAATCTCCGGCGACGCAAATCTGCCACCACCGGAGCAATCGCTGCTCATCGATGTGCCGAAAGTTGTAGACGGTCAAATAGCAGACAAGAGCGTACGCATCGCTGAAATTAAAGTATCGCCGGTAGATGCCGACAATCAAACAGTGATCGTACAAGTAGCAGAGACCAAAAACGTACGAAGCGCATTCCTGAAAAAAATGTTTCTCAGCATCGCCGTGCCTCAACTGCTGATTATCTTACTCGGACTTTTTGCCGTCTGGTACGGCATCGCGAAGATTCTGACGCCGCTCAAACTTTTGCAGGAGCAAGTGGTAAATCGCACTCAATTCGATTTGAGTCCGTTGTCTGGTGCAGAAACGCCAGAGGAAGTGTATCCGCTCGTGCGAGCCCTGAATCAGTTGCTGGAACGATTGAAGGAAGACATTCAAGTACATCAGCGCTTCATCGCCAACGCCGCGCATCAATTGAGAACCCCGCTAGCCGGGCTGAAAACATATTCCAGCATCGGTACTGAAATGTCCGACCCAAACGAATTGCAACATATCGTCAGCGAGTTAGATTCCGGAATCGATCGCGCCAGCAGAATTGTCACACAGCTCCTTGCTTTAGCCAGAACTGACGGAGTAGAACAAAACAGCAACAGAACACAGAGCCTGGTCGACTTGAATTTCGTTGTCTCAGAAGTGACCTCTGAACTTATCGATCAAGCAATAAGAAAAGGATTAGAGCTGACCTGCAATCTCTCGCCCGTTCCAGCCACCATTGGCGGTGAAGAGATGGGCTTGAGAAACCTTGTTTCGAATCTGGTCGAAAATGCAATTCTCTATACCGAGCCAGGCGGTCATGTTACAGTCGAACTGGTTAACAAAGACAAGCCAATTTTGACCGTCACAGATACAGGACCAGGAATACCCGAACAGGAACGCCCCAAGGTATTCGAGCGATTTCATCGCGTACCGGGCGTACAGAACAGCGGCAGCGGGCTGGGTCTGGCCATTGTGCAAGAAGTAGCAAACTCCCACAAAGCACAAATAACTATTGAAACGGGACGCGACGGTCACGGCACGTCGTTCATCGTTGAATTCCCTCAAGCTGGCAATACTTTGAGTGCCTGAACGCAAGCATTTTGCAAGCTCAGCCGAAGGAGAATACCCAGGGGAGACTTCCACTCAACCAGGCGATGGTTTTTCCTTCTTAGCATCGAATCGTTGATGTCAACTTCGGAACAGGAAATCTCCCACTCTTTCACAGTCACATGATGGACAACGTCGCTCGCCTGAGCACCATAAGCGATGGCAAATGTCATCGCTTATGGTGCGCTAGCGTGTTGTGCTGCGAGACCCTATACTATCTGGTATGTTGTGTGGGGGCTTGCCGCGTTTAGCGAGCCTGACGCTCGGGCACATGGCGTACAGACGGCGGTGTTGAAAGCAACCAGGTCATTATCAGACGCGTCGGGGTTTGGCAAGCTCTCTTTGTTGTTTTCAAGGTGAAGAAGTAAAAATGGCATCCATTCGTAAGGCTATTGGCGATTTACTTGTCGACAATGGTCAGATCACGCCCGAAGAACTCGAGCAGGCTGAGGCCGAAAGAGTTAAAACAGGGGAACCCATCGCGACAGTTTTAGAAAAACTGGGGCTGGTCACCGAAAATAGTTTAAAAAATGCGCTGGAACTGCAGTACGGCGTCAATTACGTCAATTTATCAAAACGCGAACCGGAAACTGAGCTGATTTCGCTCTTGCCTGAGGATGTTATCCGAGCTCAACTGGCAGTCCCGGTCTCGCAACAGGGCGAGAGGTTGACTATAGCAATGGTCGACCCTAGCGACTCAACCGCCGTTGACGAGGTAAAGAGAAAGTTGGCAGGACGCCAGCTCAAAACTGTCGTCTGCCTGGAAGAAGAGTTTGTCAAATTCGTCGATAAAGCCTTCAGACCAGAAGAAACCTCTGGAAACGGCTCAGATGCACATATTGACGACAAAACCGATGCAGCCAACCATGCCGACAGCCAATCAGACACTGACTCAGACAGCGGTTCAGGCGCTGATGCAGGCACTGACACCGCAGCCGAGGAGAACGCCAGCCCTGAAAAGTCTGGACTCGATAAGCCTCAACAATCGACCAACGGTTCACATGATGCTGACTCGAAACCGTATAACGAACCGGAAATCTACTCCACCCAGGAGATGAAAGCGAGACCAGCGCCGGGCTCAGTGCCGACTGAGCAGGAAAAAGAAGTCTCTTCCGATTCATTCAGTGAGCTCAGTCTCGCCAGGCGAGCTCAAGAAGAAGCAATAGTGCTGCTGGCCAACCAGATTCTGGGCAGCGCCATCAAGCGCCACTGCTCTAATATCCACATTTCCATGGGTGCCCGAGAGTCAGTCGTCCACTACAGACTGAACGGTCGCCTGGTCGTCGACAGAAAACTGCCTAATACGGTAGTGACCGCGCTGGTAGCGCGCTACAAGATGATGGCCAGATTGAACCTGGCTGAGCGCAAAGAGCCACAAGACGGGCACATCAAGGTGAAGTCAGCCTCCAAAGAAATCGTTTGCTTGATTTCCGTCATACCAACTGATCACGGCGAAAGCATCGTCATCTGGATTGTTTAATCGTATCCAGATAGACGCAGCCACGATAGGGGCACGCCCCAGATGGGCAGATTTCTATAAGGTGCGCCCACGGTGACAAGGACGAGAGAGCATGGCTTTAATCAAGAAGGAAATCGGCGAGCTGCTGGTTGACAACGGGTTGATCACGGCTGATGAACTGAAGCTGGTTCAACAGGAGCGCCGAAAAACGGGCGAACCAATCAGTCTGATTCTCTCCCGCCTTGGTTTAGCTAATGAAAGTCATTTGAAGAATGCCCTCGAGCTGCAGTTCAACTGCAACTATGTCAGCCTGGCAAAAACCAAGCCTGATTTTGCCGCCATGGAACTCTTGCCTGAGAAACTGATTCGCCAACATCAAGTGGTGCCATTTTCACAGGACGGCACTGAAGTAGTCGTGGCGATGGTCAATCCCAACAATCTAATTGCCCTCGACGACATCAGATATCGTCTCAAGGGCGTGCGCATCAAGCCGATGGTTTGTACTGAAGACGACTTCCAGCATTTTATGGAAACGGTCTATGCGCATAAACAGGAAGAACTTCATCAAGCCGGCGAAGCACTGGCAGACCAGACCTTCATCGAGTCGGAAGTGGACCTGAGCACACTCGATGTAATGTTCGACAGCGATGACGAGATAAACGATCTCGACCTGGCGAAACAGGCTCAAGATGCCCCGATTGTCCACTTAGCCAATCAGATTCTGGCCAAAGCAATCAAGAAACGCTGCTCAGACATCCACGTCGAGCCGCAAGATAAGCACGTCACTGTGCGCTACCGACTGGACGGCGTTCTTTTCGTAGACCGCAAACTGCCCAAAGCAGTAATGGCAGCGCTGGTTTCAAGATACAAAATTATGGCCGACCTCGATATCGCCGAACGCAGACTGCCCCAGGACGGGCGCATTCGGGTGCGTTTTTCGGGAAAAGACATTGACTTTCGCGTCTCATCAATTCCCAGCAAACACGGCGAAAAGGTGGTCATGCGTATCCTCGACAAAACGACGACAACACTCGGTCTGGATACCCTGGTCACTGACGAGAGCACGCTGGAAATGCTGCGCGATATGATCAGCAAGCCCTATGGCATTATTTTCGTGACAGGTCCAACCGGTTCGGGAAAAACTACAACGCTCTATGCAGCTCTGGCTGAACGAAACACGCCGGAGGTGAACATCGTCACAGCCGAAGACCCGATTGAATACGATATGCAGGGTATCACTCAAGTGCAGGTGTTGAGGGAAAAGGGACTGGACTTCGCCCGCATTTTGCGCTCATTCTTGCGACAAGATCCTGACATCATGCTGGTGGGAGAAACCCGCGATAGAGAAACAGCGAAGATCGCCGTCGAAGCAGCGCTCACCGGTCACCTTGTCTTCACTACACTTCACACCAACGATGCCCCTGGCTGCATTACCCGTCTGGCAGAAATGGAAGTGGACCCATATCTGGTGGCATCGGCAACCATCGGGGTAATCGCCCAACGACTGGTGCGCAGAATCTGCCCCGATTGCAAAGTGCAATATGTGCCTGAGCGAGCCACTCTCGAATATTTAGGTTTGCTTGAAAAGAACAGCGAGCGCGTCACTGAATCGATCGCCCAATATTATCAGCTCAATTTGAACGAAGACGGGCTGCCTGTATTTGCTCACGGCACCGGATGCGATGCCTGCAACAACACAGGCTACAAAGATCGAGTCGGCGTTTTTGAAGTGATGCGTCTGAACGACGAAATCAGAGACCTGGCCGCCAAGGGGTCCACTACATCAATGATTCGCTTTGCGGCAAAGCAGTCGGGCATGGTGCCCTTGAAAGATTACAGCATGAGACTGGTCGGACAAAACCTCACCACGCCCGAAGAAGTGATTCGTGTCACTCTTGCTGACACTACGGGCGAAGACACACTCTGCACCAAGTGTCGCAATCCTGTCGGAGACGACTTCATCAAATGTCCGTTCTGCCAGCATGAGCTGAAAACCTCCTGCACCAGATGTGGCACCATGCAGCAAGAAGGATGGACCAGCTGCCCTAAATGCGGACTCTCTAAAGAGGAAGCCAACCAGGAAAGCTGCTGCCGCGGCTGTGATGCAGAAATTGCCGGAGACTGGCATCTTTGTCCTTATTGTCAAACCCCAAGGCAGTTGACCGAACGAGTTAATAGTTAAGAAGAAAGTGGAGCACAATGCTGGAAATTCAGGAACTGCTTCAGCTCGTTTTTGACCGAGCCGCCTCCGACCTCCACATCAAGGCTGGACAGCCGCCGATTATTCGTGTTGCCGGAAAGCTAATAAAGTCGACACTGCCACCATTATCGAAAGAGGAAGTGCAGCGCCTGATTTTTTCGATCATTACATCCGAGCAAAGAAAACAGCTCGAACAGACCTATGAACTCGATTGCAGTTTCGGTCTGGACGGCATCGGTAGATTCCGCGTCAACGTATATAAAGATAGAGGTTCGTATGCTGCTGCACTGCGTGTAGTGGCAAGCAGAATTCCCTCACTAGACGAACTGAACTTGCCGCCGATCGTCAAAGAGATAACCCAAAAGCCCCGTGGGCTCATCCTCATTACCGGCGCTACAGGTCAGGGGAAGTCCACCACGCTGGCTTCTATGATTGACTGGATCAACGAGAATCGGGCCGACCATATTCTCACCATCGAAGATCCAATCGAGTTTATTCATCAGAACAAACGATCGATTTTGAGTCAACGAGAGTTGGGTCAAGACACCAAAAGCTTTGCCAACGCGCTCAAAGCGGCTCTCAGAGAAGATCCTGACGTGATCCTGGTAGGCGAAATGCGTGATCTCGATACCATTCACCTGGCCTTGACCGCAGCCGAGACCGGTCATCTGGTCTTCGGAACTGTGCATACATCGTCGGCCGCGCAGAGTATCGATCGGGTTATTGACGTTTTCCCACCCGACCAGCAACAGCAAATTCGCATCATGCTCTCAAACGGTTTGGTGGCAATCGTCAGTCAAACCCTGCTACCCAGACTGCAAGATTCAGCCGGCGGAAACCCGGTCACCAAAGGCAGAATTCTAGCTGCCGAAGTTCTCGTCAACACACCGGCAATCGCCAATTTGATCAGAGAATCGAAGACTCCGCAGATTTACTCCACAATGCAGATGGGCGGTGCACTTGGCATGCAGACTCTGGAGGCTTCGCTGGCCGGACTCGTCAAAAACGGCTTGATTAGCCTCTCTGAAGCCATGGCCAAGACGACGCGACCGGAAGATCTGGAGCGACTCTGCGGAGCATCAGCCAAAAGCTCTACGGCACCAGGCAAAAACTACGGAAGTTTCGGCGGCAGGTTCTAAGCGATGGTGGAGTTTGTCTACAAAGTCAGAGACGCACAGGGACGCATACAAGAGGCGCTGGCTCAGGCTGAAACTTCTGCGATTCTGCGGGCACGGCTGACATCGCGTGGTCTGGATGTACTTGAAATCTCTCAAAAGACGGAGGGCTTGAACTATCGAGAGCTCTGGGAGAAAGCCAACGGTGTTTTCGAGCAGGTCACGCTCAAAGATATGGTCGTTTTCTCAAGACAGTTCGCAGCCATGGTCTCGGCTGGTGTGGCAATGTTGCGCACATTGACAATCATCGTCGATCAGTGCCCCAACAAAAAGCTCAAGCAAACTCTCGACGATGTTCGCAAGTCGGTAGAATCTGGTCTTTCTCTTTCAGACGCCATGGCTAAGCATCCCAAGGTGTTTGACAAGCTTTACGTTTCCATGGTCAGAGCCGGAGAGACAGGCGGTATCCTGGCAGAGGTTCTCAAGCGACTGGCAGACTTTCTGGAAGCGAGACAGAAGCTGAATACGAAAGTGCGTTCGGCGATGGTCTATCCGACGGTGGTTCTAGCGGTGGCCATCCTGGTTTTCTGGGCCATGCTGACCTTCATTCTGCCGATTTTTCAGGGGCTCTTCCGCAATGTCGGGGGCGAACTTCCAGCCTACACCCAGTTTTTGATTTTCCTCTCCGAAGCGATGCGCTCGATTTACATGGCCATCTTCATTGTGCTCGTGCTAGTGGGCGTTTTCCTCTTGAAGAGGTACTATGCCACTGAAATCGGTCAACTGCACATCGACGGAATCCTGCTCAGTCTGCCCGCTTTCGGCGACCTGATTAAAAAAGTGGCGGTTGCCCGCTTCAGCAGAACCTTCGGAACGCTTATCCGAGCAGGAGTTCCAATGCTTTCTGCGCTTGACGTCGTCAAAGACACCGCCGGCAATGCGGTGGTCAAAAAGGCTGTAGACCGTGTCTACAACGAGGTCAGACAGGGCGGCAGCATCGCTAAACCAATGTCCAAAACCTCAGTTTTCCCACCTATGGTGACGCAAATGGTGGCAGTCGGAGAGGAAACCGGCAAGCTCGATGACATGCTCTCCAAAATCGCTGATTTCTACGACATGGAAGTGGAAAACGCCGTCGAAGCTCTTACCTCGCTCTTAGAACCGATTATGGTTGTCGGCATTGGAGGCATCGTCGGCTCGGTCGTCGTGGGAATGTATCTGCCGATTTTTACAGTCATCAATCAGCTGCATTGAGGAAAACCAACCATACACCGTCTTATAAACCGCTCAGATTGGAACTCAATAGCTTAAATACAGCCTTTACGACATAATGATTGGTCGTATTTGGTATTTTTGTTTTACAATCTGGCTATACCCCGACAATAAGAAAACAGTGGTTGACGATAACGTGATAGTAAGCAAAGACAGCTTGCCCGCAAAAGGCGCCGTGGGCCCGGCTAATGGACCCAAGCCCGAAGGTGGAAAGGGACAAGATCAGATTCACCACTGGCTCTCTGTCTACTCCGACACACGCGACCCAGCGTTACGTGACGCCATAATTCAGGCCTCGCTGCCTCTGGTCAAACGTATTGCATATGGTCTGGCTCGACGCTCGACTGACCCTGTGGAAGATTTGATCCAGGTTGGCTCGATCGGTTTGATCAAAGCCGTCGACCAGTTCAAGCCTGATGCTGGAGCTAAGTTCCAGACTTACGCCACTCACTTGATCACAGGCGAGATTCGACACTACCTGAGAGACAAGACAGCTATGATTCGCGCTCCGCGCGAGCTTCAGGAGTTGTCATTCCGCATCAACAGACTGGTTCAGAACCTGACGGCACGTCTGGGCAGAGAACCAAGCGACACTGAAATCGCTCATGAGCTTGAAATCCCGGTCAGCCGCGTCAACGAGGCTTATGAAGTCGACCGCCGCCGCACTTTGATTTCGCTCGACCAGGCGCTCTCAAACGATGCAGGCAGCGAGCAGTCGCTCATCGACACTTTGATCGACGGACGCTATCAGCTTCTTCAAAACGCAAAAGAAGACCGCTTTATGCTCTCTGAAGCAATTAAGCAGTTGCGCGATGGGCTGCGCGAAGTCGTGCACCTCACCTTCTACGAAGATTTGAGTCAGACTGAAGTAGCCCGCCGCCTCGGCATCTCGCAAATGCAGGTCTCGAGAAGGTTGCGCGCAGCCACGGCTGAATTGAACAAAATCATCACTCAGAGCAAAAAAGCGGGCGGACAGAAAGGCGGCGCATGACAGAGGCTGCAATTGAGGCGTCCAAGCTAAGCAAGGACGTGGTCAGCAGTTTCTTGCGTAAGCGCGTGCGGGTCCTGCACGAACTTGATCTGACGGTGGAGAAGAGCGAAACGTATGGTCTGCTGGGTCCCAATGGAGCCGGCAAGACGACCACATTGAAGATTCTTCTGGGTTTGATGCGCCCCACAGAAGGCACGGCAAAAGTGCTCGGTGAAAAAGCCGGCGACCGCCGCGCCCTGGAGAAAGTTGGCTTTCTGCCAGAGCAACCCTATTTTTACTCGCATCTGACCGGGCGCGAATTTATGGACTTCGCCGGGCGTCTTTTCGGCTTGAACGCAAAATTGCGTGCCGAGCGCACTGCTGAATTGCTCGAAATGGTGGCACTGGAGAAAAACGCCTGGGACAAACCGATGCGAAAGTACTCGAAGGGAATGCTGCAGCGGCTCGGCATTGCCCAGTCACTGGTGAACGACCCTGAACTCTTGTTCTGGGACGAACCCATGTCTGGTCTGGACCCGATTGGACGCAGAGACGTGCGCAAAATTCTCAACGCCTTGAAAGACCGAAAGAAAACCATTTTCTTCAACTCACACCTGCTGCCTGACGTAAACGAAGTCTGTGACCGCGTCGGCGTGCTCAACCGCGGCAGACTGGTAGCGCAAGAAAAAATCAGCACCATCTCGTCGACCGGCAACTATAGAGATCTCGAGGACTATTTCCTCACCATAGTTGGTGAATCGGAAAAAAGCGCATGAGTTCAAGCTCTCCCCACAGCAGCGCCTTGAGCAGCATCACAGCGATTGGCTTGAACACGTTCCGCGAGACGGTGCGCGACAAAATCATGTATGCCTTCATGTTATTTGCCTTTGTGATTTCACTGCTCTCAATACTGCTTGGCAGTCTGTCGGTCGGGCAAGATGTGAAAATTCTGGAAGACATTGGGCTCGCCGCCATCGCGTGCATCAGCGGTATCATCGCCGTTTTCGCGGGCACGAATCTTGTATACAAAGAGCTGGAAAAGCGCACAGTGTACTTAATCTTCACTAAACCGATCAGCGGCTGGCATTTCATCGCCGGCAAATATCTGGGCCTTGCCGCTTGTCTTTTGATTGTGGTTGCGGCGATGGGCTTTTTTCTCAGCGGGCTTGTCTGGATGGTGCGCCCTGAGCACGGTCTGAACGACCTTATGGCGGTCTCAAACTTGATGATGCCCGCTGTAATGCTCGTCTATCTGGAATTGCTCCTGGTCATTGCTCTCGCGACCTTCTTCTCGACCTTCGCAAGCCCCGTCATGAGCGTTCTATTTACGTTGGCGTTGTGGTTGATCGGTCATTTCGGCGATTCACTCAAGCAACTCGGTCAGATGTCTCAGAACCCGACCTTCGCTCAATTCTCCAACTTCCTCTACCTGATTCTTCCCGACCTGGCCGGGCTAACGAGAGCGCGCTCGATATTGATGTACGGTCGCAGCCCCGGTCCTGAAGTGATTACCTTCATAACCTGCTATGTTTTTGCGTATGTAGTATTACTTCTGGTGCTAGCCGCTGCCGTGACCGATCGAAGAGAATTCCCTTGATATGTTTGACCCCATAACAAGCAGTTCCATAGGTCGCGACGCACTGGCAGCGGTGCTCGGGTTGTGCGTCGGCAGTTTTTTGAACGTACTGGCTTTACGGTCCGTCAAAGAAGAATCGCTGATTAACCCACCATCGACCTGCCCCGATTGCCAACACAGAATCGCTGCATACGACTTGATTCCAGTCGTCTCATATATAGTTCTGAACGGTAAATGCCGGCATTGTCGAAAACCGATTCACTGGATGTATCCATTCGTTGAAGTTTTTACGGCTTGCACTTATGTTGCCTTGCTGCACCTGTTTGGTCCCAATTTCAACAGCGGCGACCTGATGATCATGGATTTCGGGCAACTGATCGGCATGACCATCTTTTGCAGCACCCTGATTGCCATCAGCATCACAGACTTTCGCGAAAAACTGATACCACACGAAATTACCTACCCGTCCATGCTTCTTGGCATCATATATAGTGGCGTGGTTCGCAATGACGCGCAAGGAGCACTTATTGGCGTCGGTGTGAGCTACATGCTCTTTGACTTTCTGGCTTTCTACGGCACCAAGTTCTACATCAAGCTCTACGGCGATCCCGATGATCCCGAAAACAAGCACAAAAAGATTTTGCTCGATCGAGATCGTGAAGGCATGATGGTGACGGGCGCGGACCCAGACGTGCATATTCACCACACACTTTATGCAGCAGATGCCTTTATCGGCGAGGAACTAATTTCTGTCGACGAAGATGACGATGAAGAATTCACGGTCATGGGTGGCGGCGATGCGGTTCTTTCCGCCGTCATCTCAGCCTGGCTGGGGCTGCAGGCGCTCGGCATAGCACTACTGGTCGGTTTTCTGGCCGGTACGGTAATGGGTTCCGCCTACCTGTTTTATGAAATGTACAAAGCGAAAGTACTGCGCAAGTGCCTGAAGCCGGCCTTAATAGGGGCTGCTTTAATGATCTTGCTGGTTGAAGGGATGTTGCTCTTTTTCCGGTCGCTCAGCGCCAACTCCGGCTTTACCATGCAACTGCCCTACCTTCAACTCGGTCTGGCCGCCGCTATCGGTGGTGCACTTCTGGGGGCGCTCCGCTCCGGCCATGATGTCTCGAAACCCTTTCCCTTCGGTCCTTCGCTCGCTGTCGGAGCAGTTGTAGCCATGGTTACAAAGTCAATGATTTTCCCAGGTGCGCCATAATAGGATAAGCAAGAACCCGTGGAGCAACTTTGAACGTTTTCAGTTTCGGCAAAAAGAAAGGACCGACTCTCGGTCTGGATATAAACAGTGATAGCATCACGCTTATCCAGCTCGACAAAACACGTTCAGGAATAGAAGTTGCACGTTTCGCCTGCCAGCCCACGCCTGCCAACGCCATTCGTGAAGGTTTAATCGCCGACCCGGAAACAGTCGGTCAACTCCTCATGGATTTGCTTGCCTCAGCCAGCATTCCGGTTTCAGGTCCGTCACCGGTAATAAATGTAGCGGTACCGGCCCAGGCGGTAGTAATTCGCTTGATGCCAGTGCCGGTCGGTATGCCGCCGGAAGAGCTCGCCGACGTGGTCACGCAGGAAGCGACCAACCATGTGCCCTTCCCCATTGAAGACGCCAATCTCGACTGGTCGCAAATGCCGGCCACCGAGCGCACTGATGCAGACGGCGTGCGGCGCATCGACGTAATTCTGGCGGCGATTCAGCGCTCAATCATCGAATCTTACTGGCGCATGGCAGACAGTGCCGGCGTCAGACTGGGCAAGGTGGATATCTCATCGCTGTCAGTGGTGCGCAGTCTGGCGCTGGCGGGATACCTGGGTTCGAGCGGGCACCTATCAATGATTGTCAACATCAGACACGATGCCACCGATATCAACGTGGTGAGAAGTGCCATGCCGCTATTCGGGCGTTCTATTATGCTCGGTATAGATACGTTGACTGAAGCGCTGTCTCGAAGCCTGGAAATCAATTTTGACGAAGCACTAGATCTGCTGCCGGAGATCGCTCTCTTCAATGTCAACCCAACAGATTTCAAAATGGGGCAAGCTTCACAGGTAGCACGCACCATATTCAGTGACATCACAGACGAGTTGCAAAGATCTCTCGACTTCTATAAGTCACAAGTCGGCGATGTCAAGGTCGATCAAATCATCCTCACCGGTCCAGGCTGCATGATTCCCCAGCTCGACCAGTACATCTCCAACCGCATGAACATCAAGACCATTCTGTCTGACCCGATGCGCGATCTAATTTTCAGCCCAGACATAATTGTCGACAGCATGCGTCCAATTCTGGCTGCCTTGATCGGCTCCTCAATCGAAACGAGCTGGAATCCTTCTTTCACAGTCGATCTGGATCTGAACAAAGAAGGACGTCTGCCGCTTTTATACGACGAGCGCAAAACTCAGGTTATCGCTCCTGATGAAAGACCGACGCCCTGGTTTAAAGCCGCTATTGCTGCCGGAATTGCTGCCCTGGCGCTGTCACTGGCATCGTATGGATTCATCACTCAATTCGACATTCCAAACAAACAAAGACAAATCGACCAGCTGGCAGAAAGAACCGTACAGAGCAACGCCGATTTAAAACAACTGAGCGCTTTGCGCAAAGAAAACGATGTTCTGACCAACAAAAAGAAGATTCTCGACAACATCGTCAAAAAATCGAACCACTGGTCGACCGTCTTGAATTCAATCAGAACCAGCATTCCCGGCTCCGTTCAAATAGAGTCAGTCATAATCGAAGATGGTGCCACGATAGAAGGCAATGCCATGGTTTTTGAGGGAATATCGAATTACGCCATCAACTTGAGCACCGCCCCTGGTTTCACGGACGCGCTCATACAAAGCGCTTCGCGCAAAGAGAAAACACCCGAAATAATCTTTTACCAGATCAGAGCAAAACTGGCGGGACATGATGAACCGGGCTCGTCTGCCCCCACTACTCTTGCCGACGGCAAAACAGACGCACACCCAGGTAATCCACTGCCCAACGTACTTGATGGATTGCAAAACCTGCCGAACCTGAAAAAACCCGGGGGCGCGATGTGATGAGAAAATCATACAAAATCTTCATCGCCACAGTTCCGTTTATAGCCGCCGGTTTTGTGCTTTCCGCACTGACTTATCCCAAAATCATGGAAGATAAGGATAAGAGCAACGAACTGGCGCAGAAAGATCAACAATACCAACAATTGCAAGCCAAATTACAACAGCGAGTGAAAGCAGAGCAAGAGAAAAGAACGCTGGAGACAGACATTGAAACCCTTCGCGGAGCGGTGCCCAAATCTCCCGAGTTGGACCTGGCTATGATCGATCTGGAAAAGATGTGCTCTGAATCCGACCTGCATCTTCTCGGAGTGGAAGTACCCACACAAGAGCAAATGCACAAAATCAGTTCATCCGAACAAGAAATAAAGGAGTTGCTTGGAGAAAGCACGGTAGGTTTGGGCACTAAGACTCTGCAACGAAGCAACGTCAGAGGCAATACCGCAGATGGTGACAAAGCAAACAATGGTGCCACAGACTCAGGTTTGAAGAGACTGATCAAGCAAGTATATGTAACCGGTGACTATAATGGAATGGTCAACTTGATGCGGCGTCTGGAAGGCTACCAACGAACCGTTGGCGTTGAACAAATTTCAATTGCAATCAACACTAAAGGCGCAAACGAGACAAACGAATCTAATGAACACTCGGCAGCCCAGGAGCGAGCGCAAAAAATGGGATTGACGAAACCTGTGATGGCCTTTTTATTGACCCTGTATTACTTACCCTGAGAAGCAGATGACGACAATGCGCAGAGATGCATGCAAAAAAGATTGGCTGCTAACGGCTTCATTAGCTTTGCTCTCAACCATCAACCAGAACGCTTCTGCCCAGACCGTGCCCACACCCGGCGCATCTTCCTCAACGCCCGGGTCGCACCTGTCTTCCCCAGGCATATCAGGTGAGACGAACGGCACGACCTCGACCAACGGTAATGGCGCACTTCCCGCCAACGCCAACGCAGCACCAGATTTGCAGTTGAACGTACCGGCAACGAATCGCACCGAGGCGATGCTGAAAGCGCGCATAGGTGCAGGAAGATCTGATCCGTTCGCACAACCGCTTTATGCGTTCAAGCCGCTCTTGTCCGAGCCGACGGTGATTAAGCAGCCAAAAGCTCTTCACAAAGTACATTTGCCCCCACCGCCTACTGATTCGACTCTGGCGCCGCCACCACCTCCGACTGAAACAATCATGCCAGGGCTTGCATCACAATCAGTTGGTCAAGCTGGACAGTTAGCAGGCGGCAGTGACATGCCGGAGCCACCCGAAAAGCCACTCATATCCGAAAAGATGAAGCTCGTAGGTGTGCTTGCAGACAAAGCCTTTTTCACATTCACCGATATCGGTTTAAGAAGAGCGAACAAATTCCCTTCGACTGTAGTCCTGGCAAATGGGGAACAATTCGAATCAGTCCACCTGGTCTCCGTCGCACCCAATAGTGTCGTGCTGGAAGAAGATGGCGAGCGCGTCACCAAGGAATTAGAGCGAATCCGATGACAATAGACACAGACAATATCACTTTCGACAGAGCAATCTCATTATCCAATGACCTGATCTACTCGGTCGAAAAAGGTGAAGTCACGCCGGCTGAAGCGGCAGAGCACCTCAACAGTATTGTCAGCTCAATAAACGGAGCCCGGGGCTTCTTCGTAGCTTTACTGACTGGCGAGTCTGCCCTCTCGAACGACTTGCCTGAACAATTCCTTGATGCTTTTCGCAAGCATTCGGATATTGTTTGCGACCTGCTCACAAAGAATCTGATCATGTCTGCAACGATGATGGTAACCCACCGGCGCAACGGTGACGCGCAGATGGAAGCCAACTCTCGCTCAGTAAACGAAAAAACAAAGCGCATAATTCGCCGACTGGACAATGAAGCGATGGCTCGACATCTCCTGAGCATGACAGATGCCATCAAACATAAATTGCAAACGGGCGAAGACGATCACGGCTCTGATTACTCGCCATTTCTGCAGCGCTGGCGCTACGATGGCGAGCAGCTCAAAGAAGGACTGGCAGCGCTTTCAGACTTGAACCCGGATTGAATAATCACTTCAGCCACGCCTGCGAGTCTGTGCTTACTGGCATTGGGAGCCCACTCGTGCAATTGTGACAGAGTTGTGGCGTTGTTGTGAACATGACAGAGCCAAGGAATAGAGCGAATCTCAAGGCGCAGAAGCGTACATTTCGACTTGTCCCGAGCGGGCTGAAGGCTATAACTGACGGCGTTTCCGGGGCAAATTTCACTTGACAACAGCAGCCTGAAGACGACAATGGAATAGACCGATTCCCTCACTTTACTAACGCATATATCTTTGTATATGGATTCTTTCGTGTCTCAAACACACGATACATCTGGCGGCTTTGTGCCGACCGATGATCGACCGAAGTTCGCCTTGATAGCAAATTCTGAAGACCGTTATTTGGGAACGGTAATTGGAGACCGCTACAAGGTCTTGTCGCTCCTGGGAAAAGGCGGCATGGGCTCGGTCTACAGAGCCCAGCACACCGCTCTGGGCAAGATTCAAGCGATAAAAGTTTTAAAACAGTCAGCACTGGAAAACAACACTGCCCTCAACCGCTTTGACATCGAAGCGAAAGCGGCAAGCTCTCTCAATCATCCAAATCTGGTGTCGGTTCACGACTATGGTTTGACGGCTGAAGGAGCGCCCTATCTGGTCATGGACTTTGTCGAGGGTGTGAGTTTGCTCGACGTGTTATTGCGTGACGGAGCTTTGAATTCAGTGCTCGTAATCGAATTATTCGAGCAAATCTGCGATGGTCTTGCATACGCACACTCACAGGGCGTAGTTCATCGCGACATCAAACCAAGCAACATCATTCTCACTCGCACCGCATCTGGTGCGCCACAGATAAAGATCGTAGATTTCGGCATCGCCAAGATAGTCGGTCATGGCGAGGCTGAGCACGAGTTGACACAAACGGGAGAAGTTTTTGGCAGCCCCATGTACATGAGCCCGGAGCAATGCGAAGGGCAACGAGAAGTAGATGCGCGCTCTGACATTTACTCTGTGGCGTGCGTAATGTATGAAGCGCTGACAGGGCAGCCGCCTTTCACTGGTACTAACGCCATTCAGACCATGTACAAACAGATAAACGAAGCCCCGAGCCCGATGGACGGAGCGAATCGGCGACTGAAAATTCCGCCGTCCCTCGAGAATGTAGTCATGCGAGCACTCGAGAAGAAACCGTCAGAGCGCTATCAAACCATGGAGGAATTGCGCAACGACCTCCAGTTGATAAAATCGGGCGGCGTTCCAAACCGCACCAGGAGCCAGCTCTGGTTCAACAGAAAGCCTGTACGCAAGAGAATACTAGTCTACACCCTGGCAATTTTCATCGGCACATGGCTGGGTATAACAGCCGCTTCCCTCTATGCACTGGCGCCGGTCATCTTCATGCCGGAATGGCAACGCACTTTGCACAAAGCCAACAACAACTTGCGCAGGGGACGCTACGACTTTGCTGAACAGGGCTACGTGAGAGCGATGAGCCTGGTGGACAAGTCTAATGAAACTGCATCAACCAGGGCGTTTGTGCGTTCTAATTTTGCAGATTTCAATTTGCTTATGGCAGACAATGAAGAAGACAACAACCAGACAGTGCGCGCCTTGCATCTCTACGAAGAGGCACAGGAGCTAATTTCCACTGACCTGAAGGGCAAGCCATCAATCGAAGAATCATCCTATGTCGGCAGACAGGGTGACTGCTACTTCCGCATGGGGAAATATCCAAAAGCGATTCAACTCTTCAGACAGGCGATTGCGATTGGTGAAATTGCACCGGGAACTTTTGACAAGGCGGAACTTTACTATCGTCTAGGACGGGCTTACAGTGCCGAAAACAAGCCAAAAGATGCTGAGATAAGTTATCGACATGCACTCGATGAAGCACGCAAAACAAAAGACTTTGAGACACTAGAATGTGCGAAGTACTATCATTTCCTGGCCAACTCGCTTGTTGCACAACAGCGTTTCACAGAAGCAGATCTGGTTTTCAAACTGTCAGAGCAGCTCAGGAAGCACATCTCGGGAGACAATACTCCTGTCTACCTGGCCACACTTGCTGACCACGCAGCACTGTTGCTGAAAATGAACGAAACAAGTCAAGCTAGAAATATGTTGAATTACGTCAAACAACATCGGCACAGCAGCGAGGTCGCCCCGCCACTCTAGACGCACACTGAAGATTCGATGCAGAGAGAACCTGTCGATTGACTTCGCTTCATTCGCTTCGATGCGATTGAGCTGGTTCGCAGCTGTCAAATAACCTGGCGTTTCGCCGGAAACGGATGCACGGCAGCCGCCGTTGCGCCCATGATGGCGCGCGAATAATCCTGTGGTGTGTTTACGTTGAAGAAGGCGGGCAATTCCGCCCCGTGAGATTTTTCATCGTAATCGAAAGATTGAGCTGTCAATCCGGAGAGAAACTCCTGCAAACTCAGGTTCCCCGCAAACAAAGACTCTTCCAGGGGCTTGATGCAATTCTTTGAGTAGAGAGCCAGCAGAGGTTCTACGCCGAGATCATGGGTGAGAACGACGACATCACTGCCGTGCCGTGCCGCAGTCATTTCACGAATCAATCGCTTATCGACAAAGGGCATATCGCAGGCGATCACGAAAACGTACTCGTGCTTAGCGACAAGCAATCCGGATAGAATTCCACCTAAAGGTCCGCGGTAAGGCAGAATATCTTTGACCACGTCAACACCAAGATCTTCATAGTTGTCGGGTTCATTGGCGACAATGAAGATTTCGGCGAAGAGATCACGCACCTGATTTAAAACATGGTTGACCATGGTCGTTCCCTCAAAGGGAAGAAACGCTTTTGGGCGCCCCATGCGACGACTCTTTCCACCACACAAAACAAGCGCTGTTACTGGCAGCGGCAGAGCCTCGCGCGTTGGTGACTGAATGACGTGATTAAGGTTCTGCATCTCTACTCACCGGTGTAAACGGGTTTGCGCTTCTCTGCAAAAGCGGCTAAACCTTCCAGTCGATCTTTACTGTTCAGAAGCTGCAGATAGGCCTTTGTTTCGAGAGCCAGACCGGCTTCCAGGTCTCGGTCGAAACCTTCATCAATGGCGATTTTTGCCTGCTTAAGAGAGAGCGGTGCAGCAGACGAAATATCTTTCGCCCATTTACGAATCTCATCCATCAACGGTTGATGGAAATCGCCCGAAGTTGCTTCAGGCACGACACGGTGAATCAGTCCCAATTCATATCCACGCTGGGCAGTCAAAGGTGCGGCGGTCAAAATCATCTCTTTGGCTTTTGATTTGCCGATCAAGCGCGGCAGCCGCTGGGTTCCGCCAGCTCCGGGGATGATTCCAAGCGTTACTTCAGTCAAACGCAGCGAGGCATTTTCAGCCATTACACGCAGGTCACAGGCCAGAGCCAACTCGGTACCGCCACCATATGCGGAGCCATTAATACCAGCGATGACAACCTGCGGCAATTGCTCCAGCGCATTCATTGTCTTCTGGATCATGAGCAAATATTCGATCGCCTCAGCCTGACTCATGCCTTTGCGCTCTGTCAAATCGGCGCCGGCGCAAAAAGTTTTGATACCAGAACCAACGACCGCGACCACACGAACTGAGCGGTCATCTTTCAACTCTTCGCAAGCAGAAAGAATCGAGCGCAGCAACTCACGATTCAAACAATTCATTACTTTAGGGCGGTTGAGCTTGAACCAAACGAGACCTTCTTCTCGTTCAATTTCCAGAACCTTATCGCTAACTTCGGTCATTGTCGTCATGCCCCTGTCCACCTATGCTGTGGCTTTCGCCGCTTGTGCCTGCATCTCCGCCTTTTTGGCTTGTTTCGCCCGGCCTGCCAGTGTCGCTTTCAAGTAACGACCGGGCAGCTCTTTACCCAGAATTTGCTCAGCCAGCTGACCGGCGTCAACTAACTTGTCGAGATCAATTCCTGTCTTGACACCCAGTCCGTGCAGCATGTAGACAAGGTCTTCAGTGGCCAGATTGCCTGCCGCTCCAGGAGCATACGGACAACCACCCAGGCCGCCCAGGCTGGAATCGAAGATTGCCACGCCTGCGTCCAGCCCGGCAAGAACGTTAGCCAGAGCGGTTCCGCGCGTGTCGTGGAAGTGCAATGCCATCTTCTCGAGCGGTACTTCCTTCTTCAAAAGATTGATCAGGGCAACGACTTGATTGGGAGTAGCAGCGCCAATGGTGTCGCCAAGCGAGATTTCGTCAACGCCCATGGCAACAACATCTTTGACGATGCGCACGACTTGAGCCGGGTCGACCGGTCCCTCATACGGACACTCAAACACGACTGATATATAACAGCGGATGGACTTGCCATCTTTCTTCGCCTGTTGAGCGACTTCGCTCAGAGCATGCGTAGCTTCTGCGATGCTCTTATTGATGTTCTTCTTGCTGTGCGACTCGCTGGCCGACATGAAGAGCGCAATTTGTTTCAAACCGGCTGCCTGTGCAGACTCGTATCCTTTCAAATTAGGCACGAGCGCCGAAACAGTGATGTCGGCGGGAAGCTGAACGGCACGCGCTACATCGAGACCGTCAGCCAGTTGTGGAATCCACTTGGGACTGACGAATGATGTTATTTCAATCGACTTCAGACCAGCATCAGCGAGGGCGTGGATTAGCTTGACCTTATCTGCGGTGGCGACATGCTTCTCTTCGTTTTGAAGTCCATCTCGTGGACCGACTTCAACAACACGCACTCTCTCAGGTAGATGCTCCAACATGCCGTCACCATCACAACCGGCATCGCCGGTCGCCTTTCAACTATTCGAGATCTAAAATCGCGTCGCCTTCGTTGACGAAGTCACCGCTGGTAACTTTGACGGCACTCACCTTGCCTGCCAGACTGGACTGCACCGGCAGTTGCATTTTCATCGATTCGAGAATAGCCACTTCCTGCCCGTCTGAAACCTGGTCACCAGGCTTGACCAGTATCTCGAGTACAACGCCCGCCATCATTGATGTCACTTGCTTCATGTTTTTCTTTCGTTTGACGTGAATAGGGAACGAGAGGCGCTAAAGCCCCTCGGGCTCAATGTTATCAAAGACGCCGGAACTTGAAATGACGACTGTTTTAATGCTTTCAGTCAGCCGGTCAGATTTGACGCAACTCACTATCGTTGGCCAAGCGGCTCACCATCAGCATCTCCTCATGACCAACTTTTTTCAATCAACGAAACAAGACGGCAATTATCGGAAATCTATTCGGTTATTTGGTTCTAACGCACGATCAGCTAGCGGAACAGTCCACGCAGAGCGTCGTTGATACTCTTGACAGTATCGTCCGGCTCATCATCGTCAAGGTCCTGCACCTGCGCACCATCATCAGACTGAGCAGCCGCCTGCTTGGTTGGGTCGAGAAACAGCGAAGGCTGGGCGGCAGGGTCAGGCTGAGCAAGAGGTGTTGAAGGTTGCAGGGCAGCCTCGGTCGACCCCATCGGGGTGAAAAAGGAAGTCGTCACTTCTCCCATCGCTGCTGCACTAGACGAAGTGGCGGCTGGGGCAGCCGGGGTTTCTGGAGGAGCCAGAGCAGGCGCTGCCGGGGCTGGCACAGGCTCAGTCGGCTGAGGATTCTGATAATCGTACGAAACACCGGCACTATATGGCGCGCCGGGTGTCGAAACAGGCGCCTCAGGCTGAGTCGGCTGAGGTTCGTCTGGAGCACCGAAAATGTCCAGAGGGGAGAATGCTTTTGGTTGAGCAGCCGGGGTTTCTGGTTGGTTCAGAAACAGACTTGACGTTGCTGCCGCCGCGGTCTCGACAGCCGGTGTCGGCGTCTCAGGCGGCGTCATGGCAGGAATGCGAGTAGACGAAGCACGAACATTGAGCGGCGCTACCGGTATGGCATCTGGAGTAGGGGTCGCGGCAGCCGAACCGGCTCGACCTGGTCTCGGGCGAGGTTCTTTCGGCTCTTCAACGGCAGGCACTTCAGTGGCAGCTGGTTTGGCACCCACAAGAGGTGTACCAGGGGTCAAAGTCGAACCGCCGCTGTATCGAGCCTGCATGGCCCGAACCTTTTCACGATCGGTCGCGACCGTGCTCAGCTTTTGCTGGGAGGTCAAGATGCGCTTCTCCAGCTCACCGATTTGCTCTGTGATGACATTGATTTCTTCGCGAGTGTGAGCCTCCTTCTCGGAGAACTCATCCAGCAGTTTTTTCAACATCTCCAAACTGGGCATGTGCAAGCTCCTTACATCCGCTTATCAGCGCGTCCAGCGCCTCGACGCTACAAGTTTTTTACCACCTAACAGGGAATTTAACCACCCCCGAGCCGTTTGCCGCGCCAAAACATCACTATTTGTGATGCAACAAGCGCACTCAGCGCGAGACGAAGAAGCTATCTAGCACTGCCTGCGGTGCAGTCTTGTGGTCCAGCAGAACGAAAATGTCGACGACTGTAATTTTATCGTCTGAGCGCCTGGCAAGCCTCAGCCGGTGGCTGAACTATCGTCCTGCACGGCAGCCGACTTAGTAGCTTGAATCAGGGAGCTGAACAACCACATACAGAGTTCGTCAAGAGAATCGACAGAAGGGTTGGCATCAGACATGCGCCACATCATGCCAAGCTCAGAGATCTTGACCTGAATACGCGCCAGTGGTTTGTAATCAACTTCTGACTTACTCAATGCCATGACTTTATTCACAGGCAGCAGATAAAATTCAATGGCGTCGTCTTTTCCTCTCAAAACCAGGGAATGCGTGCGCGTCGACAGACGTGCGCGGAAGTATGTCTTAGTCTCCTGCGCTTCGCGCAATTTGTTGGCGCGGGTGACCTCAGTTACATCACCGGATATGGTGCCGGAGACATGCAACTCAGTGCCGGCTGCGACCTGGTTGAACTCAAATTGATAACGCTGCAAGAGTCCATAGATTTTGTCGATCAGTGTCTCTATGCCCTTCTTGTATATTGACTCACGATAAATCTGCTGCAGATCGATGCCGCGCTTCTCGGCCAGGTACTGCATCGAGTCTTCCTTGAGCTTATACATCCAGTCATTGCCGGTTTCGGCATTTTGAGACTCGTGATACACCAGAATCTGACGGGATAGCGCGGCTTCGCGCTCATCTGCCGAGATGTCGCCCACGGCGCCGCCCGTCTCGAAACCTACCCTGTCCACATTGCGAGGCATTCCGCTCTGTCGCGCCGGATGGTTGTCTAAAAACTTACGCGTTTCTTTGGGATCGCGGGGTTTGGGGGCATCTTTACCGGAGCCTGAGCCCCCCTTCTTCTTATCCCACATCGCCACTGCCTCCTTCTAGACTCGATCCGGCCCTGCACATACTTGTGTGCTAAGCGGCGCCCTCATTCAATTTGTACCCATCTATTATGCTTTTCGAGCCTCCCACTTGTATATGACGATTTGGTATTAACGCAATCGTGTACAAATCCTCGGAGGCGCCATGGGCTGACCAGATCGAACCATTAAGAATTATGAGAATTGCTTCATAATTTAAACATTGTAGCGTATTTCAAGAGTTGTGGTCGATCCCTTTCCCTCTGCTGATTCGAAACGTAGCCTGGCCGGATAGTAACAACGAATCATCTCAGCTCTTTCTTTGTTTCCGCTCTGGCCGGTGCCACCCTCGATTGCTTTTCGTGCTTCCACATCACTGGTATCGACACCCTTGCCGTTGTCTTTGACTGTGAATTTGACAATGGTTTCAGAAACTTCGATATAAACCATGATTCGCGATGCCTCAGCATACTTTTCAATATTAGTAAGGGATTCTTGCACGATGCGGTAGATGTGAAGCTGCACTGGATATGGAAATTCCGGCAAATCTCGCTCACATTCAAAGGTGCAGTCGATGCCGATGCGCTGTTCGACTCGCGCCAGCAGATCGGCGATAACAGTCTTCAGCCCCCAATCAATGAGATCTCGAGGAGCCAGATCGTGACAGATCTCACGCAGTTTTTGAGAGACGGAATCCAACCCGGCACTCAGCTCAGAATCTTGAATGCGCCTGTCGCTGCTAAGCTGACGCTTCAATGTCATAATGTCGGCAATGACAGCATCGTGCAAATCACGAGCGATGCGATTCTGAATTTCTTCTTGCTGGCTGACAATCTTCTGGGCCATATTTTGCTCAGCCAGTAGAAGTTCCCGCACAGTTGCTCGCAAAGCGGCTCCTTCTAAATTGTCGAAGATTGCCGTGCCGATCAATTCATCTTTCAAGCCTTGCGCCGAGGCGAACACAAGTGTCTTAAAGAGACTCCGCACCAGATAATAAAGCTCATCCGGATCAGCCGGCAATGCATCGATAAACCAGATACCGGGCTGGTTTCGATCGTTCATCTGCAAAACACTCTTCAATCGCCCCGGCGTCTCGCTGCGAGAGAATTTAAAAATCTCCAGCACAGGCACGAGATAAAACTCGATGCGCCCGTGCGTTCCACGCATTGATAAACTCCAGGTCGAAGATGAGGCTCGACAGCGCAGATAAGAGATGGACTTTCTTTGTGTCGCCATCGGCGCAGCCGGTGAGCCATTCTCCTGTGTCTGATAAGGAGAGTCTTCCCGCACTTCGCTCACGTCGGTTGTGCTGAGACGCAATGGCGCAAGCTCCGGCACATCTGACACCAGTTCGTTGAATTCCAGCACCAAACCTTTCAAGGTGGCTGATAAAAGCGCCATCAAACTGCGAGTTGCTTCTTCGATCTCTTCGCCTGCAAATTCCTCCGGACCATGAATCAAATCTTTGTGACCCGGCACCATTCGAAAAGCCAGCTCGCGTAACCAGAGCGACTGATAGATGGATTGCTGCGCCCGCCGTCCCATATCTTCGCTCGAATATTCGCGAATGTGATTGAAACGCCCCCACTGCCCCGAATCAGTGCCAACTTTGTTTACCGAATTTGCACGATCGACTCGCTCGGTAATGCCGAGCTTATCAGCCATCGGAGGTGGCATTACCTCGATGAGGTATTTCAAAACTTCGTCCAGGGCTCGATCTAAGATTGGCTTCACGGCTCTAACTCGAGATTTCCATATCCACTTTGCACCGCCCAGGCAATCAATTGCTCACGACTTTCGAGCCCCAGTTTGAGCAAAAGCAGTTCGCATTGTTTACGCACCGTAGCGGGAGAAGCCTGCCTGCGCTCAGCAATTTCACTGTATTTCATGCCGCGAGCCAGCATTTTTAGTACTTCCTGCTCCGAGCGCGTCACCTTAGTTTCGCCGGAAACCAGCTCGCTTGAAAGAACCGGTTTCTTTCCGTTCATGACCTGTCGCATGGCATCAGCCACGGTGCCGACATTCTCCGACTTCAATAGATAGCCGGCAACGCCCATTGAAAGCACTGTCTGAATGAACGCCATACGATTTTCGCCTGAAAAGATGATGACATTGGCGCCGGTCACCGAACAAAATGAGTTGACAGTCGTCCTGGGCCCGGTCGAGCCCGGCAAGTGCAGATCCAACAGAATGATCTGGGGGTTCAGAGCGGCAGCCATCTCCAAGCCCTGATCAGATGTTGTGGCGGTACCAAGCACATCAATATCAGATTCTCTCGATAGCCCGGAAGTCAGACCTTCGAGAGTGACCTGATGGTCTTCAACAATCAACACACCGATTCGACTCATCATTCCAGCCTGCTTGACACACATGGTCATACCCAGACCAGAGCTTCCAGTACCGGCACAGGCGGATTGCGTTTGTAAAGCGCCGAGCCTCGCCGCCACTGGGTTTAGGATGGTTTTTTATAAAAGTCGACAGAGAAAGGTGTTAGAGTTTAGCCGCAAGACAATCGGGCAGTCCCATGCAATTAGACGTTGTGTTTTTGTCACGCGTTCAGTTCGCGCTGACAATTATGTTTCACTACATATTTCCGCCGCTGACCATCGGTCTCGGACTTTTCATGGTGCTCATCGAA